>CAKZOQ010000633.1 GCA_937136445.1 uncultured Gemmatimonadota bacterium | reverse complement strand
CCCCTTCCTCCGCCACCAGCCGGCCCCGCACCAGCTCCTGGGCCGACACCACCCCGGTCCCACCCAGGAGGCACAAGGCCATCAGGGAGACGGCGGCGCGGAACGGTGCAGGTGGGAGGCGCATGGGTGGCTCGGCATCGGGATCGATCTCCAGGCCGCGACGCCGACCGTCCTACGAGGACGGGGACCGGAGGGGGGCCCGGTCCCACCATGCTACGGCACTCGCCCCATTCGTGCAGGTCCTGGGCGCAGGCGGGTTCGAGCCGTCCGCGCGGGCGCCCCCGGGCAGGGAGTTCAGAGCCTCCGCGCGATCCAGACGGTCCGATAGATGGCCGTGCCCACCGCGCCCACGGCGATCAGGCCCAGGGCGGGCAACAGCAGAGCTCCATCCGGCTGCCCGAAGGCCGCCGAAACCGCCGGGTCGAAGACGCCACCCAGACCCAGCAGCAACAGGCGTTCGGCCCGCTGCATCACGCCCTGCTTGCAGACCACCCCCACGCTCTCGCCTCGGGCCCGGGCGTAGCTCACCAGCAACGACCCGCCCAACGCCGCCGTCACCGCCACCAGCCCCAGCGGCCGCCCGGCGAAGAAGACGGCCAGTCCCACGAAGGCGCCGAACTCGGCGAAGCGGTCCAGGGTGGAGTCCAGGAAGGCGCCCCGTTCGTCGGCGAGCCCCCGGGCCCGGGCGATGCGGCCGTCCAGGACGTCGGCGGCCCCGCCCAGGAGGACGAACCACCCCCCCAGGTTCAAGCGCCCCACTGCGAAGAAGGCGCCGGCGCCCGCCCCGAAGGCCACCCCCAGGAGGTTGAAGACGGTGGGGTGGAGCCCCAGGGCCAGGCTCGCCGCCTCCAGCGGTCGCACGAACCAGTAGAACCACCGCCGCACGAAGTCGCCGAGGATGAAGGAGCCCCGATCCGCGACGTCGTGGGGGTCGTGGCGGCCGGCGGAGGTGAGGGCGAAGACCGGCATCGAAAGAAGGGCGGCCCCCAACACCAGGAGGAGCACGGTCATGTCGGTGCGCACCACCTACTCCTCGTCCGGTCGGGAGAGGAGCACCTGCACCACCCGGGGCCAGAGGAAGATGATGGGCACGGCCTTCTCCAGACGGGTGAGCTCCACCCGCTGGCCCGTACGGCGCTCCACCTTGCCCGTGACGTAGGGGAGCCAGTTGTCGAAGGTGAGGACGTGCTTGAACCAGCGCGCGGTGGCCCGGAGCTTCGACCAGCGGAAGTGCCAGCGCCAGGACCGGGCCTCGGCGGGGGTGGCGGAGCGGGCGAAGCGGTACCGACCGGAGCCGACGCGCTCCAGGACACCGCGCTCCACGCCCGCCCGGAAGACCCCGGCCAGCATGGCGCCCAGGTAGTCGGCCTGGGTGCCGTAGATGATCTCGCTGCGGTTGCCGGCCTCCGGACGGATCTCGCCCCGGTAGCACACCTCCAGGGTGCGGGCACCGAAGGAGGCGACGTCGAAGTCCCCCTCCACGTAGGGCGCCATCCACTCCAGGATGCCGTGGTGGGCCCGCTCCAGGCAGTCCTGCACCCACCCCTCGTCCTCGGGACTGCGGACCCAAGGGAGCCCCACCTTCTGGATCATGCGGCCCATCAGGAAATGGTCCGGGGGCTGCGGGCCCAGCGCCTCCTGGAAGGAGTCCCGGCGGATCACCAGGCACTTGGCCATCCCGGCGCGCCCGTCGTCCGGCGTGAAGGCAATGACGCTGGGCGGGAGGATCCGGGCGGCCCAGTTGAAGAGGAAGAGGGGGCGGTGGATCTCGCCCCGCTCCTTCAACGCCCGGTGGAAGGGCGCGTACTGGTCCACCACCACCACCAGGTCGTAGGCGCTGTCGGCGCGTGGCGAGGCCTTGTTCAGGTGGGAGCCGTACATGAGGACGGCCACCACCCCGTCGCCTCCGGCCTCCGCCAGCCACCGCGCGAGCTCCTCCCCCCGATCGGGAACCGGGACCGCCGACGCACGGGGGGCGCCCACCTCCGGGGCCGGTCCGGATCCGCTCACCCCGACCCCCCCTCGGCCCGCAGATCCGCCAGCTCCTGCACCATTTCGCTCCGCATGGCGTCGATGAACTCGGTGGGGTCCGCCTCGGGATCGTCCCACGCGAAGGGACCGCGGAGCCCGACGCGCCCTTCGATGTCCGCCATGCCTCCGGAGAAGTCCTTCACCTTGGCCCGGGTCCAGAATCCGTCGCCCACCATCACCCACACCGTCCACGCCCGCTGGGCCAGGATGAGCTCCAGACCGGTGCGGCGGAAGCGGCGGATCTCGCCGTCGTGGGTCCGGCTGCCCTCCGGGAAGATGGCCATGGGCACCTTCGCCGTGCGCGCCGCCTCACGGATCCCGTCGAGCTGACCCTGCATCTGCGAACCCTTTGCCCGGGGGTCGACCACCGGGTATTGATAGAGGCGAACCATGTGCGAGATTAGCGGGATTCCACGCTGGTAGCGTTTACGGGTGACGATGCGGGGATAGGATCCGCGCACCGACGCCACCACCAGCGGGATGTCCAGCACCGACTGATGGTTCATGAGGATGAGCACGCCCTCCCGACCCGGGATCTCCGGGAGCTTGGGGATGCGCGCACCTCCCACCACCGACACGTTGACCAGCACCCACCATGCCAGGAAATGCTCCCAGGCGCGGAGGATGGCGATGCGACGGGACGGCAGGAGCCAGGCCGCCGGCTGGATGACGAGCCGCTGGAACAGATCCGCCAGGAGCAGCCCCGCACAGACCACCGTCAGCGCCACATAGCCGCGGATCTTCAAGGGGAGCCTCCGGCAGGATCGGTCCCCGGGCAGGGGTGGGGCTTCGTCGACGTGGCGAACGCTAACTCGTTCCGCGGATCCGGTTCAAGGGAACCCTCGCACGACCCCCGTCCCAGCGACGCCGCCGTCGCTGGGCCCATCGAGAGCACAGAGGACGACATGGAGTACACCCGCTACGGCTTCCGCACTTGCATCGGAGCCTTCTTCGAGATGCCCACGGCCGATGCCCGGGAGATCCTCCCCAGCCACCTCCAGCCCATGGAGCTCCAGCACACGCGGAGCATCCTGGCCATCAACGCCTTCGAGTTCACGGAGAGCGAGGTGGGGGAGTACGACGAGATCGTGCTGGCCATCGTCGTGCCGCCCATGGTGGAGCCCGGCAAGCCGCTGCCCAAGTCGGCGTTCTACCCCTTCATGGTGGGGACCTCCACCGAGGCGTCCCGCGAGCACGCCATCGAGCGCTGGCACCTGCCCCACTACATGGCGGACTTGGGCATCGACTTCGAGGTGGGGGAGCACGCCGTAGAGGTGAAGGTCCACGAGGACGGGACGCCCATCCTGGAGGTGGAGGTCACCGACTACGAGTTCGAGCCCTCCAAGAACCTCTACAACTCCTTCATGGCCGACGACGAGGGCCGCTTCAAGGCGAACATCTACATGGAGGCGCCCCACTCCGAGCACGAGGAGGAGCGGGGATCCCTCACGCTGCACGAGCACGCCATGACCGAGGCCCTCTCCATCGACGACGTGAACACCTTCCCCTTCCGGGAGCAGTGGTACCGCGCCGGGGTGCAGACCTTCGAGCCGCTGGAGACCATCTGACGGCAGACGGTCGGGGGGACGCCGGGCCCGTGTACGTCATCTTCAACCCCGCGTCGGGCCGAGGGCGCGGCCGGAAACGCATCGCCCGATACCGGGCCCTCCTGGAGGAGCGGATCCCGGACGTGCGGTTCGCGGCGACGGAGGGTCCGGGCCACGAGGCCGAGCTGGCCGAGCGGGCCCTGGCCGACGGCGTCCGGA
>CAKZOQ010000632.1 GCA_937136445.1 uncultured Gemmatimonadota bacterium | reverse complement strand
CCAGCTCGATGTGGAAGTCGTCGGCGGACTTGTTGCCGTTCACCGAGAGGAGGCGATCGGCGCGGTTCTCCACCTCCTGCTCCACCTGATCGAAGGCGGTCTGGTCCGAACTCACCGGCTCCCGGGGCAGCTCGGCCAGGTAGTTCCCGATGGTCATGGGGATGACGAAGTAGCCGTCGGCGAGCCCCTGCATGAGGGCGCTGGCGCCCAGGCGATTCGCCCCGTGATCGCTGAAGTTGGCCTCGCCGATGACGAAGAGGCCGGGGATGGTGCTCTGCAGATTGTAGTCCACCCAGAGGCCGCCCATGGTGTAGTGGGGCGCCGGGTAGATGCGCATGGGCGTCTGGTAGGGGTCCTCTCCGGTGATCTTCTCGTACATCTCGAAGAGGTTGCCGTAGCGGTCGGTGATGGTCTGCCGACCCTCCCGCTCCAGGGCGTGCTTGAAGTCCAGGTAGACCCCGTTCTCCTTCGGTCCCACACCGTGCCCCTTGTCCACCATCTCCTTGGCCCGGCGGGAGGCGATGTCCCGGGGGGCCAGGTTCCCGAAGCTCGGGTAGTAGCGCTCCAGGTAGTAGTCGCGCTCCTCCTCGGGGATCTTCCCCGGCGGACGCTTGTCGTCGGCGTCGTCCGGAACCCAGATGCGGCCGTCGTTGCGGAGGGACTCGCTCATGAGGGTGAGCTTGGACTGGTAGTCCCCGGAAGGAGGGATGCAGGTGGGGTGGATCTGCGTGAAGCAGGGATTGGCGAAGCCGGCGCCTCGCTTGCAGGCCCGCCAGGTGGCGGTGACGTTGCACCCCATCGCGTTGGTGGAGAGGTAGAAGACGTTGGAGTAGCCACCGGTCCCCAGCACCACGGCGTGCCCGGCGTGGGACTCGATCTTCCCGCTCACCAGATCCCGGGTGACGATGCCCTGGGCCACGCCGTCCACGACCACCAGGTCCAGCATCTCGGAGCGGGTGTGGAGTTCCACATTCCCCTCGGCCACCTGCCTCTTGAGCGCCTGGTAGGCTCCCAGGAGTAGCTGCTGGCCGGTCTGGCCCCGGGCGTAGAAGGTGCGGGAGACCTGGGCGCCGCCGAAGGAGCGGTTGGCCAGGAGTCCGCCGTATTCCCGGGCGAAGGGGACGCCCTGGGCCACCGCCTGGTCGATGATGTTCAGGCTGAGCTGCGCCAGACGGTACACGTTGGCCTCGCGGGAACGGAAGTCCCCACCCTTCACCGTGTCGTAGAAGAGGCGGAAGACCGAGTCGCCGTCGCCCTGGTAGTTCTTGGCGGCGTTGATGCCGCCCTGGGCCGCGATGGAGTGGGCCCGCCGTGCGGAGTCGTGGAAGGTGAAGCACTTCACCTTGTAGCCCAGCTCACCCATGGTGGCCGCCGCGGAGGCACCGGCCAGACCGGTCCCGACGATGATGACGTCGTATTTCCGCTTGTTGGCGGGGTTCACCAGGTTCATGTCGAACCGGTGCTTGTCCCACTTCTCGGCAATGGGCCCGGATGGGATCTTGGCGTCGAGTTCCATCAGTTCATTCCTTCCCTTACCGGCTCAGGATCCCGGCGAGAACCGAGACCGGGACCGAGATGAAGCCGAGGAAGATCACCAGGGCAAACACGACGGCGACCGGTCGGCGGAGATGCTTGTACTTGGGGTGGTTGGCGCCCAGCGTCTGCATCAGGCTCCACAGCCCGTGCCAGAGGTGGGCGCAGATGGCCGCGAGGGCCAGGATGTAGAACCCGGCCACCAGCGGGCTCTGCAGTCCCGCCACCAGATTGTGGTAGGCGTGATGACCCTCGGCGTCCGGCGCCATGAAGTCCGGGTGCAGGGTGCCCGTCGTCATGTGGAGGATGTGGAAGACCACGAAGACGGCGATGAGGACCCCGCCCCATCGCATGAGGCTCGAGGCCCACGAGAAGTTGAGGTTTTCCTTGGACGTGTAGCCTTCGCCCCGGGCCCGGTTGCTGCGATTCCAGAGCTGCACGGCCATGAGGATGTGGACGCCCAGCGCCACGAGGAGCCCGATCCGAGCCACCCACAGCAGCGAGTAGTCCGGCACCAGGGGCGTGCCGATGTGGCGGAGGAACTCGGCGTACTCGTTGTACTTCTCGGCTCCCTGGAAGGCCTTGAGGTTCCCCGTCATGTGGCCGATGAGGAAGCCGAACCAGATGAACCCCGTCACGGCCA
>CAKZOQ010000631.1 GCA_937136445.1 uncultured Gemmatimonadota bacterium | reverse complement strand
CCATGCCCTCCCAGGAGGATTCGCCCATGCGCACCGTCCGGTCCATCCCTCTCGCCCTCCTGGGCGTCGCTCTTCTGGCCCTGGGCGCCTGTCAGGCGGAGCCCGGCTCCGAGGCCTCCGGCTCCTCCTCCGGTGCTCCTCCCGCCTCCGCCGAGGCTCCCACGGCCCTCCCGGAGCCCGACGTGTCCCTGGACGCCGACCAGACCCACGCCCGGTGGAGTGCCACCATCGAGCCGGTGGTGACGGTGCCCTCGGGGGCGGTGGTGGAAGTCTTCACCGCCGAGGCCTCCGACGGGCAGTTCGACGAGAACTCCACCGACGCCGACGTGGCCAATCTGGACTTCGATCCCATCCATCCGCTCACAGGGCCGGTGGCGGTGGAGGGTGCGGAGCCCGGCGACGTGCTCGCCGTCACCCTGCTGGACATCGAGGTGGGGGCGTGGGGCTGGGCCGCCATCGCTCCGGGCTTCGGCTACCTCTCGGACCGCTTCACCGAACCCTTCTTCAAGGCCTTCGAGATCCCCGCCGGCGCCGACCGCATCCGGTTCAACGACGAGATCACCGTGCCTCTGCGGCCCTTTCCCGGGGTCATGGGTGTCGCGCCGGCCACCGACTCCCTCCTCTCGACCATCCCTCCGCGGGCCAACGGCGGGAACATGGACAACCGCCACATCGGGGTGGGGACCACCGTGTACTTCCCGGTCTTCGTGGAGGGGGCGAACTTCTCCATCGGCGACACACACGCCGTCCAGGGCGACGGAGAGGTCTCGGGCACCGCCGTGGAGGCGCCCATGCGCATCCGCTACCGGGTCGAGGTGGTGGAGGGAGCACGACCCCTCCCCGAGCCCCAGTACGAGACCGACGACTACTACGCCGTCACCGCCTTCGGTACGACGCTGGACGAGGCGGCCCGCAAGGCTACCGAGTACATGATCGACTACCTGGTGGAGGAGCGGGGAATGACGCCGGAGGAGGCCTACGTGCTCTGCTCGCTGGTGGGCGACCTGAAGATCGCCGAGGTGGTGGACGTGCCCCACGTACTGGTGGCCATGCACCTTCCCAAGGACGTCTTCGACGCCGGCGCCGAGTAGCCCGTCGGCCAACACATTCCCCGGGCCTGCTGTCCTCGGAACGCACGCCCCTCTCCTCCACCTTCACCGGGGCGCACGCCCCATCCGGAACCCGACCTGCACGTGCTCCCACGGATCCTCCGCGCCGATGTAGACCGCCGTTGCCTTCCTCCCCTGCCCCTCCTCTCCATGGCGTTGGCCGCGGTCTTCGGGGCGGTCCTGACCCCCGCCCCTGGGCTGACAGCCCAGGAGCTGGCGGAGGTCGGGGAGGCTCCTGCGTCCCGTCCCATCACTCAACCCCTGGCCATCCCCCGCCTCACCGGGCCAGTGACGTTGGACGGTGTGGTGGACGAGGCGGCGTGGGCGGCGGTGGAGCCGCTGCCCCTGGTCATGCACGAGCCCACCTTCGGCGGGGAGCTGGGGGAGCGTACGGAGATCCGCATCGCCCACGACGACCAGTATCTCTACGCCTCGGGCCGCATGTGGGACTCGAGCCCGGAGGACATCCGCACCAACACCTTCTATCGGGACCTGTACTCCGGGGACGACCTGATGGCGGTGGTCATCGACAGCTACAACGACTTCGAGACCGCCGTCTGGTTCGTCAGCAACCCGGCGGGGGCCCGGAACGACCGCAGCGTCTCCAACGACGGGGTGTTCGGCGGCGGAGGGTCGGCCATGAACTCCGACTGGAACTCCCACTGGGAGGTTCAGACCACCCAGACCTCCGAGGGATGGTTCGCGGAGTTCCGCATCCCCTTCTCCACCCTGGGCTTCCAGGCCGTGCAGGACCGGGTGACGATGGGGCTCATCGCCTATCGCTTCATCCCCCGCCTCAACGAGCGACAGACCTTCCCCGCCATCGACCCCAAGTGGGGCGGACTGGCCTTCGCCAAGCCCTCGCAGGCGCAACGGGTGGTCATGGACAACGTCCGCCAGTCCAAGCCGGTGTACGTGACGCCCTACACCCTGGGCGGGCTCCGTCAGACCCCGGAGCTGCAGGGTCCGGACGACGCCCGCACATGGAGCACCGACTCCGACCCCACCACCGAGGCCGGGGTGGACCTGCGCTACTCCCCCACGTCGAACCTGGCGCTGGACTTCACCGTGAACACCGACTTCGCTCAGGTGGAGGCGGACGACCAGCAGATCAACCTCACCCGCTTCCCCCTCTTCTTCCCGGAGAAGCGGCAGTTCTTCCAGGAGCGCTCCTCCACCTTCCAGTTCTCCACGGGAGGCTCCAGCAACCGCCTCTTCCACAGCCGCCGCATCGGGCTCGACGACGGCGAGATCGTGCGGATCTGGGGTGGCGGGCGGGCCGTGGGTCGGCTCGGCGGGCTGGACTTCGGGGTGCTCAGCATGCAGACGGCCGACCACCAGGGGAGCCCAGGCGAGAACATGGGGGTCCTCCGTCTGAACCAGGAGCTTTTCAACCCCTACTCCTCTGTGGGGGCCATGCTCACCACCCGCCTGGGCGGGCTGGTGAACAACGTGGCCTACGGGGTGGACGGGACCGTCCGGGTCTTCGGCGACGAATACGTCCTGGCCAAGTGGGCCCAGACCTTCGACGAGGCGCTGAGGGAGGAGTCGGCGCTGGAGTCGGGGCTCTACTTCCTGCGCTGGGAGCGCCGGACGGACGACGGCCTCTCCTACTGGGCCGAGCACAACCGGGTGGGCCGCGACTACCGACCCGGCCTGGGCTTCCAGACTCGCACCGGGACCCGCTTCTTCGGCGGCTCCCTGCGCTACAATCGCTTCACCTCCGCCGACTCACCCCTCCGGTCCGTCTACGTCCAGGTGAGCAACGGCCACTATCTCCGCACCGACGACGGCACCGCCGAGTCCCGGAGCATCTCACCGGAGGTGCGGGTGGAGTACAAGGGTGGGACCGAGGTCCGACTCTCCGGAAACGTGAACTACGAGAGCGTCCTCGCCCCCTTCACGGTGGCTGGCGCCGAGATCCCGTCAGGGGAGTACTGGTTCGCCGAAGGGGAGCTCCGCCTCCAGCTCCCCCGGAGCGATCTCCTCCGGGGCGACTACTCGGTGACGGCGGGCCGCTTCTACGACGGTCGGCGGCTGGGTCTGGCCCTCAACCCCACCTGGAACCAGTCGAAGTACCTGGAGCTCCAGGGCGGCTACCAGATCAACCGGTTGGACTTCGACAGCCGGGGGCAGGACGCCACCGCCCACCTGGCCAGCCTGAAGGTGCAGGTGGCGCTGGACACCCGGATCTCTTTCAGTACGCTGGCCCAGTACAGCAATGTGGCGGACCTCACCAGCGTGAACGCCCGCTTCCGCTACCACTTCCGGGAGGGCACGGATCTCTGGGTAGTCTACAACGAGGGCCTGAACATGGACCGCACCGGCGACCTGGACTTCCTGGATCCCCGCCGGCCCCTCTCGGCCGGGCGTACACTCATGGTGAAATACACCCACGCCCTCATCTGGTAGCCGCGTGTCCTGGCCCCTCCTGGCCCGTCTCCTCGGCGGGCTTGCCGGCGTCTTCGCCGTCCTCCTCCTGAGCCTGCCCCTCTGGC
>CAKZOQ010000630.1 GCA_937136445.1 uncultured Gemmatimonadota bacterium | reverse complement strand
GTCACCTTGTTCCCAAAAGGGTGAATGGGTGCCCAGAGTGGGCAGATGTGACCGGGATACTTGCGTGGCAAGTTCAGTGCCAACAGAAGTACCCGTATAACTTCTTGTGAGTCACTAAGTTATAGGAGAGCTCAGGAAGTCGAACCCCCTCAGAAAACCACGGTCTCTCAGATTTCTGAGTCGCTCCGCAGGTAGCCCTCCGCCATGTCCACCAGCTCCGCGGAGCCGATGTAGACCGGCGTGCGCTGATGGAGCTCCTCCGGTACCACGTCCAGGAGCGGTCCCGAGCCATGGCTCGCCCGCCCGCCCGCCTGCTCCAGGATCATCCCCAGGGGCGCCGCCTCGTACAGCAGCCGGAGCTTCCCGCGAGGGTTGAGGGCATCGGAGGGATACATGAAGAGCCCTCCGGTGAGCAGGGTGCGGTGCACGTCCGCCACCATGGACCCGATGTAGCGGGAGCCGAACCCCGCCTCGGTCTTGAGGTGGTTCACCAGGTTCTTCTGCCCGCGGCTCCATCGATCGTAGTAGGCCTCGTTGACGGAATAGACCTTCACCGGGGGGTCCGGGATGCGCATGTCGGGGTGGCTGAGAATGAACTCCCCGATGGACGGGTCCAGGGTGAAGCCGTGCACCCCCGCCCCGGTGGTGTAGACCAGCATGGTGGAGGAGCCGTAGAGGATGTAGCCGGCGGCTACCTGCTGGCTCCCGGCCTGGAGGCAGTCCTCCAGCGTCCCGCGCTCCCCCTCCGAGATCTTGTCGTGGATGGAGAAGATCGTGCCGATGGAGACGTTCACGTCGATGTTCGACGAGCCGTCCAGCGGATCGAAGAGGAGCACGTAGTCGCCGGCGGGGAACTTGTCGGGGATGGCCATGAACCCCTCGCTCTCCTCGGACGCCATGCAGGCCAGGAGGCCCGTGTGGTCCATGGCCTTGTAGATCACCTCGTTGGCGAAGACGTCCAGCTTCTGCTGCTCCTCTCCGTGCACGTTCTCGGCGCCCACCCGTCCCAGGATGTCGACCAGGCCCGCCTTGTTCACCTCCCGTCCGATGATCTTGGCGGCCAGGGCGATGTCGGTGAGGAGGTCGGTGAAGTTCCCCGTGGCATCCGGATGGGACCGCTCCTGGTCCACCAGGAAGCGGGAGATGGTGACGACGTGACTCTCGGGGAGCATGGCGCGGGCACGGAAGGGGGGGACGGGCTGGCCCCGTCCCAGGGGGAACGAGGGGTTCGGCAGGCGCCGGAGTCCAAGATGGAGGCGGTGCGGAATCGGGTCAAACGGGCCCCCGGGGTCACCGCCGGCCGGTGCGAATCCGGAACTCGCCGTCGGCGCGGGCCTGGATGCGGACGGTGCCGTGGCGGTCGGTGCGGAGGATCCGCACGCCCGCCCCCTCCAGACGGGCCACCACCTCGGGAGCCGGGTGGCCGTAGCGGTTCCCCCGCCCCGCCGAGACCAACGCCAGGCGGGGCCGGGTCCGCGCCACCAGAAGGGAGTCGGTGGAGGTCCGGCTTCCGTGATGCCCGGCTTTCAGGACTTCCAGCCCGGTGGGAAGCTCCTCCAGTACCGAACGCTCCACGCGGACGGGCGCGTCGCCTGGAAGGAGGACCTCGAAGGCACCGTACTCCAGCAGGAGGACCACCGAGGCGTCGTTGGCCTCGACGGTGTCCGGCTCCTCCCAGGGACCCCGAGGGTGGAGGATCCGGAGTCGGACCCCGTCCACCGTCCAGCCCGGCGGGGCCGTGGTGGCGGCTCTCCAGGGTACGTCTGCCTCCAGCGCCGCCTCCAGGACCTCTTCGTATCCGGTCTTCCCCACCGGGAGGCCGGGATCCAGCACCGACCCCACCGGGATCCGCTCGAGGATCGCGGCCGCCTCGCCCAGGTGGTCCGCGTCCGGATGCGTCAGGACCAGGAGCTCGAGGCGCCCGACACCCGCCCCCACGAGAGCCTCGACCACCGGTCCTGGCCGCCCCGTCGGTGGAGGGCCGGCATCCACCAGGATCCAGCGACCCCTCGGCGTGCGGAGGAGGACGGCGTCGCCCTGACCGACGTCGAGCATCCGGATCTCCAGGTGGCCTCGCCCCACCGCTGTCCCCAGGACCGGCCAGGCCGCCACCAGGGCCAGCGCCCCCATGCCGGCCACGAGTCGTCGAGCAGGCGCCCGCAGACCCCGGCGCCGAGCCCAGACCCCGGCCAGAGTCGCGCCCAGGAGCGCCGCCAGCGTCCAGACCCGCGGGACCCAGGCGCTGGCCCCGTCCCACCGGGCCACGCGGGTGGTACCCTCCACCAGCACCGCCAGCACCACGTCCACACCGCCGGCCAGGAAGTGGGCCACGCCGGGCAGGACGGGCTCGAGGATCAGGGTCAGGAGAGCCCCGGGGAGCGCCAGCGCCACCAGGGGCGACGCCAGGAGCGTGGCCGGGATGCCCACCAGCGACACCTCCTCGAAGTGCCAGGCCACCACCGGAAACGTCGCGGCGGTGGCGGCGATGCCCGCGGCGAGGGGGCCGGTCGACCCCTCCACACACGAAGCCACCCGCTGGACAGGGCCCGGCTTCGAGGCACCCGGCCTCCGGGGCCGGACGGGGAGGGCCGCCACTCCCCGTCGGAGGGCGCCGCGCAGGCGACGCTCCAGCGGGCGGCTCCAGCCCAGCAATCCGGCGGCCCCCAGAAAGGAGAGCTGCACCCCCACCGAGGACACGCGGAGGGGGTCCGCCACCACCAGCAGGAGGAGCGCCGTCCCCAGCGGCGCCCACCGGGCCGACGGCCGGCCCCGGGCTCCCGCCAGCCCCACCAGGGTGAGGATGAGGGCGGCCCGGCACGCCGCCTCCGGGAAGCCGAGGAAGGCCACGTAGGCCCAGCAGCCTGCCGCGGCAACGCCTACGGCCCGACGGCCATCCGTCCCCGCACTCCGCGCCAGGGCCAGGAGGAGGCCCGCCACGACGCCGACATGGAACCCGGAGATGGCCAGGAGGTGGGCGATGCCGGTCCGCGCGAAGGCCGTGCGGGTCCCCGGGGCCAGCCCCTCGCGGCGGG
>CAKZOQ010000629.1 GCA_937136445.1 uncultured Gemmatimonadota bacterium | reverse complement strand
GCGTCCCACGGCTTCCGGAGGAAGGGCTTGGTGAGGACCACGTCCTGCCCTCCGGAGAACTCCCGCTCGGCGTACCCCGAGGTGAAGACGAAGGGAAGCCCCATCTCGTGCTCCTCCGTCGCTTGGTGGAGGGCCGCTCCGCCCATTCGCGGCATGACCATGTCGGTGAGGACCAGGTCGATCTCGCTCTTCCGGTCCAGGAGGATCTCGAGGCCGGCGTCCCCGTCGTCGGCCTCCACCACCGTGTACCCCGCCCGCTCCAGGACCCGCCGGGCCACCCGGCGCACGGTCTCTTCGTCCTCCACCAGGAGGATCGTCCCTCCATGGTTCCGGGCTTCCGGTGCCAGCGACGCCTCCTCGGGCTCGTCGGGTGCCAGCTCCGAGGCGGGGAAGGAGATGCGGAAGAGGGCACCCTCACCCGGCGCGGTGACGAGGCGGATGTGGCCCCCCTGGCGGTCGGAGAGCGCGTAGGCCATGGCCAGGCCGAGCCCGGTCCCCTCGGGGCGGGTGGTGAAGAAGGGATCGAAGACCCGCTCGGCCACCGTCTCCTCCATCCCCGGACCGTCGTCCTCCACCTCCAGCACCGCCCACGACTCACCCATCTCTTCGCGGGTGCAGGTACGGAGGGTCAGCGAGCCGCCGCCGGGCATGGCGTCCCGGGCGTTGTTGGCCAGGTTGACCAGGGTCTGCTGGACCGCCACGGGATCCACCTCCGCCACCGGGTCCGAGCCATCGTGCTCCACCTCGAGGATGATCCGTTCCGGGAGCGTCCGTCGGAGGAGCCCTGCGGCGTCGTCCATGAGCGCCGCCAGCGACGTGGGAGCCAGCTCCAGGTACTCGTCCCGGGAGAAGGCCATGAGCTTCCGGATGAGCTTGGCGCCCCGCTCGGCGGCCTTTTCGATCTCCTTCAGTCCTTCCTCGATCTCGGTCGAGTCCTCGGAGAGGTCGTCCCGTGCCAGTCCGGCGTTGGTGAGGATGCCGGTGAGGACGTTGTTGAAGTCGTGGGCCACACCGCCGGTGAGCTGGCCGAGGGCCTCCATCTTCTGGCTCTGACGGAGCTGCTGCTCCAGAAGGCGCTCCCCTGTGACGTCCCGACCGATGGCCACGTAGGCGAGGATCGTGCCGTCCTCCCCTTCGATGGGGGAGATGGTCGTCTGCTGGAGGTACTCCTCGCCGGACTTGGTCCGGTTCGTGAATTCCTTTTCGAAGGCCGTGCCACCGGCGAGCGCCGCCCACATCTCATCGAACTCCGCCGGTTCGTGTTGGCCGCTGTCCAGGATCCCCACCGACTTCCCCACCACCTCGTGGGCCTCGTAGCCGGTGATCCGGGTGAACTCCGGATTCACGTACTCGATGATCCCCTGGGGGTCGCTGATGAGCACCAGGTTGCTGCTCTGGCGAACCGCGGTGGAGAGGAGCTCCCGCTGTCGGGAGGCCTCGAGCTCCTCCGTGACGTCGGTGAGGGTGCCGAGGACGCGGACCGGGCGCCCGTCGTCGTCGGTGTCCACCACTCGGGCCATGGCCCGGACCCAGATCCAGTGACCGTCGGCATGACGGGCCTGGTACTCTGCCTCGTATCGCGGCCCGTCCTCCCCGCGGAGGTGCCGCTGGACGGCCTCCAGGGCTTCGACCCGATGGTCGGGATGAAGACGGTCGGCCCACTGCTCCAGGGTCTCGTCCAACTCCTTCGGCTCCAGACCGAAGATGGTGGCGTAGGTACTGCTGACGTGGACGGTGTCCTCGACGAGGTCCATGTCGAAGATCCCGTGCTGCCCTGCCTCCAGCGCCATCTCGAGCCGCTCCCGGGTGGCCTGAAGCGCCTCCCGGGCCTCCATCTCCTCGGTGACGTCCACGCTCAGGATGAGGACCTCCTCCACACGGCCGTCCGGCCCCCTCAACGGACCCATGGCGAAGGACAGCCCCACGTCTCGCTCGGCACCCCGGAAGTCCCCGGAGATCCGGGTCTCGTAGCGGACGGACTCCCCGGCGAACACCCGCGTGAGGGTCCGCGCCACGGTCTCCCGTTCCTCCGGGGCGACCCAGTCCAGGAGGGGCTCTCCGATGCGGTCCGCCGGATCCACCCCCCGTTGCTCCAGGGGCATGCCGGCGATGAAGGAGATGCGCCGATCCCGATCCACGACGGTGACGATGCCCCCGGGAATGCTGCCCACGATCTGGTCGAGCTGCTGCCGCTGCTGGTGGACGACCCGTTCCCGACGCTTCTGTTCGGTAATGTCGATGACCAGCGCCAGGACGCGATCCTCGTCGTCTTCGGCCATGGGTGTGGCCCGCACCAGGAAGGCGCGGCCACCGTCCTCCACCTCGAAGTCCACCTCGGCGCCATGGAGCGTGGCACGGAGGTGGTCGCGAACAGCCTGGGCCGATTCGCTGCCGAGAGACCCTCCCACGAGGTCTCCCTCGGAGGCGCCGGGGTCGAGGATCGGGGTCGGGCCTCCGTTGCCCGCCAGGTACCGGTAGCGCAGATCGCCGTCCAGGATCGCCACGGAGCTCGACGGGAGGGTCTGGAGAATGATCTCCAGCCGCTGCTCCTGTTTGCGGATGCGTTCCAGGGCGCGCATGGAGTCGGTGACGTCCCGATGGATGCCGTAGGCGCACCCCGGCCGATCGGGATCGGGGACCCCCTGACTGTGGATCCACCGCCAGGATCCGTCCGCCGCACGGAGCCGATGTCGGCTGTCGTACCGATCGGCGACACCGGACTGGAACTGGCGGGCGGCCTCCTCGGCGGCGGCCTGGTCGTCGGGATGGAGCAGCCGCCCCCACCGCTCGAGGGTGGGCTCGAGCTCGTCCTCGTCGTACCCCAGGTTCTCCATGAACTGGGAGGAGGTCAGCCAGCTCCGCTTGCCGAAGTCCACCTCCCAGAAGCCGGCGCCCACCCCCTCAACGGCCAGGCGGACCCGACGGTCGGAGCGTTCGCGTTCCGTCTCCAGGTCCAGCACCGCCCGGGTGATGGTCCGGGTGGTCCGGCGCCCCACCATCAGCGCCAGGCCCAGGAGGAGGACGGCGACGGCCCCGACGCCGGCTCCAGCTCGCCAGAAGGGCGCTCGCACAGACGCCAGGTCGCGCTGCACCACCACCACCGCCTCCTGGCCCTCCAGCGATCGCACGGCCGCCACGACCATCCGACCGTGGTGGTCCTGTCCGCGGACCACCCCCTCTACGCCGGCCAGTCCCTGCTGCAGCGGAACCCCTCGCTCCGACCCCAGGGGGAGGGAGGGAGGGAGCTCTGCCGGGGCGTGGGGATGGACGAAGAGATACCGGATGCTGTCGCCGCTGCGGGTGCCCACCACCACCTCTTCCACCGGCTCTTCGGAGTCCAGGCCGAGATCGGCATCGGAGGGAATCCGAGTCAGGAGATCGGCCAGGGCACCCGAGCGGTCGGCCTGGGCCTCGGTGGCGGCGGCGATCAGTCGGGACCAGCTCGCGGCCGTGACCTCGAGTTCCGCCTCGATCTGGCGCAGGGCCGTCCGATAGGAGAGGACGAGGCTCACCGCGACCACCGCGACGACCATCGTCGCGAGGGTGGCGGTGAATCGGAAGAGAAGTCGGCGGATATCCACGGGAGCGGGTTGCTCGAAGACGGGGCTCCTACCCGATCAATCAAATCCGGTGGCGACCCCGGGGCAACTCCGGCACGGCATCGAAGACTGGGTTGGCGGGTTACCTTCCGGGTCCCCCGGCGCCGCCCCTCCGAACCTGCCATGAGTCCAACCAAACGGAGCATCCGCCTCGTCGCACGCGCCAACAAGGTGGGTGTGGATCGGGACGTCACCCTCCTGTCCCAGGCCCTCTCGGAGTGGGCGCCCGAGCCCACCTTCTCGGGGTACCGGAGCATCTCGCCCCTGCGACGCTTCTTCGGCCGACCCGACCCGCAGGAGACGCTGGTCTTTCTGGAGCGGGTCACCGCCCGGTGGCTCCGCAGCGCGGGTCGCTATCTCCTGATCCCGAACCAGGAACGCTACCCCCGTCGATTGACCGGACTCCTGGATCGGGTGGACCACGTCCTGGCCAAGTCCCGGCACGCCTGCGAGGTCTTCGCCGAGCACCACCCCTCGGTCCACTACCTGGGGTTCACCTCGCCGGACCGGCTCCTCCCCGAGGTGGAGCCGGACTACGGACGCTTCTTCCACCTCGCAGGCGGGAGCGCCCTCAAGGGGACGGAGGACCTGCTGGAGCTGTGGGCCCGAAGGCCGGACTGGCCAACGCTGACCCTGGTCCAGCATCGGACCGACGCGCTTCCGGACCGGGTGCCGGAGAATGTAGAGCTGGTGGATCGGTATCTGCCCGACGACGAGCTCCAGCTCCTTCAGAACCGGTGCGGCATCCATCTCTGTCCCTCCCGGAGCGAAGGATGGGGGCACTACCTGGTGGAGGCCCTCTCCTGCCGGGCGGTGGCGGTGACCACCGACGGTCCGCCCATGAACGAGCACGTGGGACCGGAACGAGGGGTGCTGGTCCCCTGGGTGCGTCAGGAGCCGCGGAAGCTGGGCACCAACTACTACGTGGATCCCGATGCGCTGGAAGCCGCCGTGGACCGGCTCCTGGACGAATCCACGGAGGAGAAGGCGGCTCGGGGTCGCGCCGCCCGGAGCTGGTTCCTGGACCACGACCGGGCCTTTCGGGGGCGGCTGCGGCGGCTGTGGGAGGAGCTGGGGCTCTGAGGCGCGGGCAGGCTCCCGCCGCCCCCGCCCACCTCAGGCCTCGACGCGTCCCAGCCGCAGGGCGTTGCCGATGACGGCCAGGGAGACGCCCATGTCTCCCACCAGGACGGCGGCCACCAGGGAGACCATCCCCAGCGGCACCAAGAGCGCCAGGAGGAGCTTCACCGCCAAGGCCGCCACGATGTTCTGGCGGATGATGCGGCGGGCGTCGT
>CAKZOQ010000628.1 GCA_937136445.1 uncultured Gemmatimonadota bacterium | reverse complement strand
GTGCGCGGATCGAACCGGACGACCCGGGCCCGTGTGGCGTGGGACGACGTGCGGAGGACCTCCACCACCTCGGGGAGCTCCGGATCGCCCTCGGCGGAGACCCGTGCCAGGAAGCCTCCGGCCCCGTCGGGGAGCCGGAATCGGATCTCCCAGAGGAGCCGGGGCTGGCCCGCCAGGTCCACCACCAGCGAGGCCACCACGACCTCCTCCAAGGGGTCCTTCCGGAGGACGGTGGTCTGGCGGGGCGAGCCCAGTTCGGCCACAGACTCGGGGGCGGCGGAGGTGAAGGCCAGATCCTCGGGCAGCACGCCCATCCGGGCCAGCTCGAGGAAGGCAATGCGGGCGGCGACGGCGGCACGGACCGAGGCCAGGACCGGGACCTCCGCCGGTACGGCGAGGGCGGACCCGGTGAGGTCGGTGGGCACCCCCTCCGGATCGAGGCGGACGGCCCGGACCCCGTGGAGGACCGGCACCCCGGCGACGACCTGCCGGAGGGGGACCACGCTCCAACCGGCCGAGGTGCGACGGATGCCGCCGGCGAGTTCGTAGTCCGACCCCGGGTCGCCCTCGGGGGATGCGGCGAACCGGAGCGCCCGGCGCATCAGCGTGCCGGGATCGGTGGCGGCGAGGGATGCCGTGTCGGAGGGGACCATGATGCTCCGCTCGCGGTAGGGCCCGGGGGCGGGGGATGGACGGAGGCGAGGGGGCGAACGCCTCCCGACGGTACGGACGGGATGGGGTGGGGGCAAATCCCGACCCTGGCTCCGGCCGAGCGGGACCTCTATCCTGGCCCTCCGGGAGGGCCTGCGGTGGGCTCGCGGACCGGATGCCGAGCCGCTACCTGAAAGAAGATGGGCCTGAACCCGTATTCCCTCCTGGAACCGAAGCGCGCGCCGGCGAGGCCGTCGGAGCGGAATCCCGAGAAGACACGAGGCGGCATGAGACGAGCATCGATGGTGGTCCTGACGGGTCTGACGGTCGTTTTGAGCGGGTGCGCCCTGCGCCCGGCCACCGACTCCGGCGGGGGGAACGCCGCCAGCCGGACCATCGACGCCGAAGACATCGAGCGATCATCGGTGCGCACGGCCTGGGACGCCCTCCAGCTCTTCGGGGCTGCCCTCCGACTCGAAGAAGACAAGGACCGGCAGCCGGCGAGGATGACCGCTCGGGGTCGCTCCAGCATCCATCTCAGCAGCCAGCCCAGCGTGGTCATGGACGGGGTCCGGCTGGTGGAGTACACCGTGCTCCAGGACATGGGCGCCCACCTCATCGAGCGGATGCAGCTCCTCACCGGGCCCCAGGCCACCACCCGCTACGGGACCAACTCGGGCAACGGCGTCATCGTCATCACCACCCGGACGGCCATGACCAAGCGCTGAGCCGGACCCGGTCGCATCGGGGCATCCGTCAACGAACAGAGGGGGAGCGCGGCCAGGCCGCACTCCCCCTCTCTTCACTCTGCCCTCACCACCGAAGCGGCGAAGTCAGTCGAACTTCGTCAGGCGTCCCTGCTCAGGCAGCCCGTGAAGTTCTCGTTGTTCTCCTCGTCGAACGGAACCGGGAAGTTCACGTCCCCGGCGTAGTCCGGGAAGTCCTTGTGGTAGGTTCCCACGGGGAAGACCTCGTTGGCGGTCCGACCGTACTGCCGGATCAGTCGCCGGAGGTCACCCAGCCGGTGCGAGGTGGCGAACAGCGTGAGGGCCCGCTCCTGGAAGAGCAGATCCTCCCGGGCCTCGGCCGAACCGGGGTCCGTCACCGGATCCAGTCCGTAGATGGCCCGCACCTCGTTGATCTTCTCCAGCATGGTGTCCACGTCTCCCTGCTGCAGCGCGGCCTCGGCCTCGATGAGGCGGGCCTCCTCACCCGTCGCCAGATTCGCATTGGCGTCCCGGGCGGGATACTTCAGCATGTCGTACTGCTCGGTGACCTCGTCGAACCCGAGGTCGTCGGCAGGGGAGCGCTCGAACGGCACCCGGGGATCGTTGAGATCCCGGAAGGGCAGCCCGTTCTGACCCTCGTTGTTGGCGAGCGACCAGCGCTCCACCACCACGTTGAAGGCGTAGATCCCATTTTCCTGTCCGTTCGCGACCGAATACGTCAGGTCGAAGCGGAATTCGGTGGGCACGCTCGCCACCGCCGAAGCGGCCTCGGCGTACTGCCCGAGGTTGAGCAGAGCGCGTCCCTTCCCGATGGCCGCCAGGTTGCCGTAGTTGGCATTCCCGGCAGCCTCCGCCGTCGCGGCGTCGAACCGCTCGACGGCGAGGTTGAAGATCTCCGTCGTGGTGCGCGGCTGGCCCGGCACCAGGTTCCCGGACTCGTCCAGGTTGGAGAAGGGGACGCCGGAGCAGTAGTTCTCTCCGAACATCACGTAGGTGAATCCGGCCATGCCCAGCAGCTCCCCGATGCGCTCGTCGGCGTCGTTGGCTGCGTCGATGCGACTGGCCGCGGTCTCCAGGCCCTGACGGGCACGCTGGAGGGCCGAGAAGGCATCGGTGGCCGTTCCGTTGTCGTCTTCCACGTCCCGCCGGTCGAACTCGCGACGGGTGTTGAAGGTGCCGGAGTGGATGTATTCGTCGGCCATCATCCCGGCGATCAGGACCTGACCCTCGTCCGTGCCGCCGTCTCCGGCATAGGCCTCGGCGAAGTCACCGATGGCACCCGCGCGAAGCGTGGCCAGACCGGTGGGTCCCGTGAGCCCGTCGGGCGTCACGATGTCCGGGTTGTCGACCTCGAGTAGCTCGTCGATGTCACATGCGGTACTCCCGAGCAGGAGCGCCGCGGACAGGGCCATGTAGGCCCCTCGTCTCATAAGCGTACGCATTCTCTCGTCCTCCTCAGAAGCTGATGTTCACGCGCGCCACGAACGTCCGGACCGGCGGCTGCGTGAGAAAGTCACGAATATCGAAGTTGTTCTGACCGAACTGATTGACCTCGGGGTCGGCCCCGGAGTAGTCGGTGATGGTCAGGAGATTCCGGCCGGTGAGGGTGAAGGTGGCGCGGTCCGCGCCGATGTTGGTCACCCACGCCTCGGGAATGAAGAAGGTGGCTCCCACCTCACGGAGCTTCCAGAAGGAAGCGTCCTCGATGAAGCCGTCCATGGTGGCGTCTCCCGTCACCGTCTGCGACAGCGCACGAGCCTGCTCGTCCAGGGACGCGTTGGTGGAGTTGAAGCCCTCGCAGATGGCGAACTGGCACCGGAAGGCCTCGGTGAGGTTCTGGAGCTTGTGCCCACCCCGGTAGTCCAGGAGACCACTGAGGCGGACGGTGTTGAAGAGCGTGACGCTCGTGTTGATGGAGAAGTCCTTCGTCGGGACGGAGCTGCCGAGGAACTCCTCGGTCTCGCCCACGGTCACCTCGTCCGCGGAGAGCAGGCCGTCGCCGTTGGCGTCGTTGTAGCTGAGCGGCTTGTCCCAGTAGCCGCCGAGGGGGTAGCCCTCCTCGAACCACTGGACGCCCGTCTTGAT
>CAKZOQ010000627.1 GCA_937136445.1 uncultured Gemmatimonadota bacterium | reverse complement strand
CCGGAGCATGGGGCTCCTGGGCGGTGAGAGGGGTGGCAGCGGGG
Organism: uncultured Gemmatimonadota bacterium; assembly: GCA_937136445.1. GTDB lineage: Bacteria > Gemmatimonadota > Gemmatimonadetes > Longimicrobiales > Gaopeijiaceae > JAJCZZ01. Next base: position 1,517 of record CAKZOQ010000627.1, on the reverse strand, counting down.
AGGGCCACCAGGGCCGCGAGGACGAGCAGCGTGGCTGCGGGGCGTAGGGTAGTCATGCGCAGATGGTGGGTGGGGGAGGGGTGGGGGTCAACGGGGGCTGGCTGGAGGTCGAACTCCGGTGTTATAGTCACATCGTTACTATTACCGTCACACGGCGGTGCACGGGCGACGACGAGGGGAGGAGGACGACGATGGGGAAGGAGATGCTCGGGGAGTTCGAGCTCATGGTGCTGCTGGCGGCCCTTCGATTGAGCCAAGCGGGACCGGGCGAAGAGGGCGCGCACGCCCTGGCCATCGCCGACGACATCGGGGAGCGCACCGGCCGTTCGGTGCGGCGTTCCGCGGTCTACGTCACCCTGAAGCGGCTGGAGAAGAAGGGGATGACCGAGTCGTGGCTCGGCGACTCCCGGCCGGAGCGCGGGGGGAAGGCTCGGCGCCTGGTCCGGGTCCTGCCCGAGGGGGTGTCGGCGGTGCACGCCTCCCGATCGGCGCTGGAGAACATGTGGGTGGGCCTCGACACCACGCCCGAGGAGGCCTGATGCTGCCCCGGTGGCTGGTCCGGTTCCTGGAGGTGGCCCTTCCGCCGCAGGACGCCGAGCCCTGGATCGGGGACCTGGAAGAGGTCCACGGTCGCAGACGAGCCCGATGGGGAGCGCGCCCGGCGCTCCTGCTGAGCATCGCCGAAGGCCTCTGGATGGCGGTGCGCTGGCTGCCTCGGCGGGTGGCGTCCGGCATGGGCGACGGCCTTCGGGGCGTCTCCGGCGCCGAACTCCGGCTGGCCCTCCGCCTGGTGGTGAAGCAGCCGGTGATGACCCTCACCTCCGTCCTGGCGCTGGGGGTGGGCATCGGGATCGCGGCGGGGAGCTTCAGCCTCTTCCACCAGATCCTCTCCAGCGAGTTGGACTGGGCCAACGGCGATCGCTGGGTGACCGTCGAGGCCTACCGCGCCGACACCGGGAGCCGGGCGGGGATGGACCGGGAGCACCTGGCGGCCCTGCGGTCCGAGGCCCCGGCCTTCGCCTACGTGGGGGTGGCCCGGAGCGGGGAATACAACGTCCTCCACGAGGGGGGCGAGGTGGAGCGGGTGGCAGGGGCCCGCATCACCCCGGGGACCTTCCGCCACCTTCCGTACAGGCCGGTGGCGGGCCGCCTGATGGGCTCCCCCGACGGTACGGGAGGCGCCGAGCCGGTGGCCCTGATCCGGGAGAGCTACTGGCAGCGTCGCTTCGGTGGAGCTTCGGAGGTCACGGAGCGGACGCTGGTGGTGGCGGAGGTGGCCCACCGCATCGTCGGCGTCCTCCCCGACGACGCCGGCTACCCCGCCGACGGCGAGCTCTGGCTCTCCCTCCCGGAGGATGCGCTCGCCTCGACCGCCACCGTCGGCGCCACCAGCGCCCCCCGGTCGGAGACCACCGAACGCCGCCTCGTCGGCGTGCTGGCCCCAGATGCGACGCCTGCCATCGCCGGGGAGCAGGCGCAACGCCTCGCCGACGGTCTCGCCGCCCCGGGAAGCGGCC
>CAKZOQ010000626.1 GCA_937136445.1 uncultured Gemmatimonadota bacterium | reverse complement strand
GCATGAAGATCCTGGGGGAGCACACCCAGGGCGGCTTCGCCGAGTACGCCGTCGTTCCCGCGGCCAACCTCCTCCAGATCCCCGAGCGCGTCTCCTTCGAGACCGCGGCGGCGGCGGGGCTGGTCTTCGTCACCGCCTGGCGAGGGCTCATGACCCGCGGCCGGCTCCGGGCCGGCGAGCGCGTCCTCATCACCGGCGGCTCCGGGGGAGTCTCCACGGCGGCCATCCAGATCGCCGCATTGGCCGGCGCCGAGGTCCACGTGGTCACCAGCGGGCCGGAGAACGTCCAGCGGGTGGAGGAGCTCGGGGCGGACGTGGTCTACGATCGCACCCGGGTGGACTTCTCCCGCGAGGTGTGGGAGGAGACCCACAAGCAGGGCGTCCACCTGGTCCTGGACTCGGTGGGCGAGGCGGTGTGGACGGAGTGCATCCGGTCGCTGGCGGTCGGCGGACGTCTGGTCACCTATGGAGCCACCACCGGCGCCGCGGGGGCCACCGAGATCCGCCTACTCTTCTGGAAGCAACTCGAGCTTCTGGGCACGACCATGGGCACCCCCGCCGAGTTCCGTCGGGTCATGCGGCTGGTCTTCGAACGACAGGTGGCTCCCGTCATTCACGACGTCCTGCCGCTGGCCGAGGCCCGCCGCGCCCACGAGATGCTGGAAGCGGGCGAGGTCTTCGGGAAGCTGGTGCTGACGCCGTGAGGCGTACGAGGCTGTGGGCATGGAGTTGAAGGACGCCCAGGCGCGGGTGGACGACTGGATCTCCCGTTTCGAGGAGGGCTACTGGCCCCCGCTTTCGAACCTCGCCCGGTTGGTGGAGGAGGTGGGTGAGCTCGCCCGGCTCATGAATCACCGTTTCGGCCACAAGCCCAAGAAGACCGACGAGGAGGAGCAAGAGCTCGCGCTGGAGCTGGGGGACATCCTCTTCGTCCTCCTGGCCATCGCCAACGAGCAGGGGATCGATCTGGACGATGCCCTGGAGCGAACGCTCGAGAAGTACCGGGTGCGGGACGGGGACCGCTGGACGCCCCGGGCGGACGACGAACGGCGGAGCGACGACGATGGGAACGGGGCGTCGCCCGCAGGCTCCTGACATTTCCCTGACGCGCCTCTGGTGCGGTGTGCCAAGGGCCCCGGGTATCTTTCGTCATGATGCGGACGCACCTCTCCACCCGACTGGAATCCCGCACGGCCTTCGTGGGGCTCCTCCTCGTGGGCGCGCTCGGGCTGGCCGGCTTGTTGGCCTGGCAGGCCTTCGACGCCGGCCGGTCCCACGCCCGGGCCGTCCAGAAGACCCTACAGGAGCAGGCCCGCTTCGCCGCCTGGGAGTACGCCGGGAACGCCCGGGATTTCCTGGATGGAAAGGTCCTCTACCCGGGGCTCGAGGTGATGGCGCTGGCCGGCGGGAAGGACCCCGGAACGCCCCTGACCCTCGAGCGCGTCGGGGAGATCGCCGCCGAAAAGGACTGGCCCTACATGGACGGTGTCACCGGGGTCTTCCGGGTGCCGTTGGATGGGGGACCGGCGGCCTTCGAGGGCAACGATGCCGAGGCGACGATGGCCTGGCTCGCCGACGGGCTCCGGCTCCGGGTCCTGGAGGACACCCGACCCGGCTGGGAGCCGGTGATGGTGCGGATGCCGAGCCTCGGAGGGGTCTTCGTCTACCGGCTGGAGCCCCAGGAACGGAGTGAGGCGGAGCGGATCTACGGGTTCCGTCTCACGGTGGAGGGGATGGCGACTCCGCTCCAGTACGCCTTCACCGAGTCGCCGCTCCTGCCCGAGGGTCTCACCGGAGACCATGGGAACGGGCGCCTCTTCCATGTGACGGTTCGGGACGCCTCCGGGGATTCCCTGTGGGCCTCTCCCTGGAGCTACACCTCGGACGTCTCCGCCACCGATACCCTCGGCACGCGCTACGCGGGTCTCGTGGCGGAGGTGGTGGTGAACCCGGAGATCGCGCCGACCCTGGTCATCGGCGGTCTGCCCCGGTCGCGTCTCCCCCTCCTGGTCGTCCTCCTTCTCCTCACCACGGGTCTGGTGGCGGGGGCCTTCTTCCAGCTCCGGCGGGAGACGGAGCTTGCCCAGCTCCGCGCCGACTTCGTCTCCGGCGTCTCCCACGAACTCCGCACACCCCTGGCCCAGATCCGCATGTTCAGCGAGACCCTGCTCCTGGGGCGGGTCCGCAACGAAGGGGAACGGCGCCGCTCCCTGGAGATCATCGTCAACGAGTCGCAGCGCCTGACCCACCAGGTGGACAACGTCCTCCTGTACTCCCGGGCGGAACGGGACGGGGTGACCGTGGACGCCCAGGAGATGGATCTGGGTCGGCTGGTGCGGGAGGTGGCGGAGGCCTTCCGGCCGCTGGCCCAGGCCGAGGGAAGCCGCCTGGAGCTGGTGGCCCCCGAGTCGCTGCGTCTCCGCGCCGACGGCACGCTCCTCCGCCAAGCCCTTCTGAACCTCCTGGACAACGCCCTCAAGTACGGTCCCGACGGGCAGACCGTCCGCCTGGGGGTGCAGGGCGACGCCCGAGAGGTGCGGATCTTCGTGGAAGACGAGGGGGCGGGCGTGCCCGCCGAGGAGCGGGAGCGCATCTGGGAGCCCTACTTCCGACTCCGGGCGCACCGGGAGTCGTCGGTGGCCGGGTCGGGGATCGGGCTGTCGGTGGTCCGGGAGGTGGCCGAAGCCCACGGCGGCACCGCCCGGGTGGCACCGTCGGACCCTGGACGGGGAGCCCGATTCGAGCTCGCCCTCCCTGCGCCGACCCTGGCGGGGGAAGGAGGTGGGAGGGACATGGTCCGCGGCCGGACGGACGAAGGTGTCCGGGCGCGGGCCCCGGCGGCCCTCAGTCGTCGGATGTCGTCCGAGGCCTTGGATTCGTCGTAGCGGAGGGGAGGTGGTGATGCACGGATCGACGTCGGAGGCGCCCAGCACCGTGGCGCGCATCGTGGTGGTGGAGGACAACCCGGACCTGGCGTTCGGGCTTCGCAACAACCTGGAGATCGAGGGCTACTCCGTGCGGGTGGCCGAAGATGGGCCGGCGGGGTTGGAGGCGGTGCGGAGCC
>CAKZOQ010000625.1 GCA_937136445.1 uncultured Gemmatimonadota bacterium | reverse complement strand
CCTACCACCGCTCGGTGGACGGGCGGACCGTCCGGATCGCCTTCGACCGCCCCGAGTGCCGGAACGCCTTCCGGCCACGGACGGTGGACGAACTCTTCCGGACGCTGGAGCACGCCCGGACCTCCTCCAGGGTCGGGTGCGTTCTCCTGACCGGGAACGGTCCCTCGCCGAAGGACGGGGGGTGGGCCTTCTCGTCCGGCGGCGATCAACGCATCCGGGGGTCCGACGGCTATCAGTACGAAGGCGACGAGGGAGAGGTGGACGCGGCCCGCCTCGGTCGCCTCCACATCCTGGAGGTCCAGCGCCTGATCCGCTTCATGCCCAAGGTCGTCATCGCCGTGGTCCCGGGGTGGGCCGCCGGTGGGGGACACAGCCTGCACGTCGTCTGCGACCTCACCCTCGCCAGCAAGGAGCACGCCCGGTTCAAGCAGACGGACCCCGACGTGGCGAGCTTCGACAGCGGGTACGGTTCGGCGTACCTGGCACGGATGGTTGGGCAAAAGCGTGCCCGCGAGATCTTCTTTCTCGGCTTCGACTACTCCGCCGACGAGGCGCTCCAGATGGGGATGGTGAACGCCTCCATCCCGCACGCGGAACTCGAAGAGACCGCCCTGGACTGGGCGAAGACCATCAACGAGAAGAGCCCGACGGCGATGCGGATGCTCAAGTACGGCTTCAATTTGGTGGACGACGGTCTCGTCGGGCAGCAGCTCTTCGCCGGCGAGGCGACGCGTCTGGCGTACGGCACCGAGGAGGCGAAAGAAGGGCGGGACGCCTTCGTGGAGAAGCGGGACAAGGACTTCTCCCGCTTCCCCTGGCACTACTGACGGCTCCTGGCATCGAACGCGGTGTAAAATTCACGGCAGCTATCGCTCCTCGGGCCCGAGTCGATCATGCAGAACAGCGACGACCCATTCGGCGATCGAGACGATCGCCCCCTCTACAGCTCCCGGCGATTCCAGCGCCGGCAGGATCAGAGCGACCTGCTGCGCACCGCCGTCTTCCTGATCGTCGGGGCCCTCGTGGTCGGGGGGCTCGGTTGGCTCGCCTGGACCTGGACCGGTGGAGGAGGCGACGCCTCTCCAGCGTCCGGTCCGTCCGTCGCTGGAGACACCCTCTCGAGCCCGGCCACCCCCGCCGCCGGCGAGGGTCCGGACATGGCGGCGCCTGCGGAGCCCCTCCCCCCGCTGAACGAGAGCGATCCCGTGGTCCGACGCCTGGCGGAGGAGATCTCCAGCCGGCCCATGGTCGCCGAGTGGTTCGTCACCGACGACCTGGTCCGCCGCTTCGTCGTGGGTGTGACCGCGGTGGCCGGCGGAGGGAGTCCCGAGGAACAGGTGGACTTCATGGAGGTGGACGGAGAGTTCCAGGTCCGGAGCCAGGATGGCCGGACGGTCGTCGATCCGGCCAGCTACCAGAGGTACGACGGGCTCGTCGCCGCCTTCGTCTCCCTCGATCCGGAGGGCTCTGCAGCCTTGTATGAGCGGCTACGCCCCCTCTTCGACGAGGCCTATCGGGAGCTGGGGCTCGGAGACGAGGGCTTCGAGCCCGTCCTGGCCCGTGCGGTCCAGAACCTCCTCGCCGTTCAGCTTCCGCAGTCGCCCGTGGAGGTTCGAGCGGACGAGGCGATGTACGTCTACGCCGATGAGGACCTGGAGGCCAGGACGCCCGCCGCGAAGCACCTCATGCGCATGGGGCCCGACCACGCCCGGCGGGTCCAGAACAAGCTCGCTGAGCTGGCGGCGGCGCTGGGGCTCGATGTGGCCGGGGCCGACGAGGTCCGGTGACGGGCTGGCAGGGACGTACGACAGCATCACCCGGCTGCATCCCCGCCTTGCCGTCGCCCGCCGTCGCCGTCTAGTCTGACCGTCTTCGGGCAACCCACAGGACGGGAGGCATACCATGTCGGGCATGGATCGCAGGGACTTCCTTCGTACGGGTGCCACGGCGGGCGCCGCCGCGACCCTGCTGGGTACGGGCTGCTCGGCCTCCGCGGGAGAGGGGGGTAAAGACTCCGCACCCCAGGTCACCGACGCGGCGTCTTCCCTCCCCGACTTCCCTCTGGAGGAGATTTCTCTCGACGAGATCCGTGAGGGCCTGGCCTCCGGGGAGTTCACCTGCCGCTCGCTGGCCGAGGCCTACCTCGGGCGCATCGAGGCCGCCGACCGACAGGGCCCGGAGCTCTACGCCGTCCTGGAGACCAACCCGGACGCCCTCCGCCTCGCCGACGAGCTGGACGAGGAGTACCGGAGCAACGGCCCGCGCGGACCCCTCCACGGGGTGCCCATCCTCCTCAAGGACAACATCGACACCGCCGACGGGATGACCACCACGGCGGGCTCCACGGCGCTGCGAGGCTCCATCGCGCCGCAGGACGCCTTCATCGCCGCCCGCCTCCGAGAGGCCGGCGCCCTCCTCCTCGGGAAGGCCAACATGAGTGAGTGGGCCGGCTGGAAGTCCTTCGAGCGAGGGGAGTCCGGGTGGAGCGGCCGGGGATGGGACGGCGGGCTAGGCTGGCTCTGCAAGAACCCCTACGCCCTGGACCGGACCCCCGGCGGATCCAGCTCCGGCTCCGGCGCGGCGGCCTCGGCGAACCTCTGCGCCGCCGCCATCGGCACCGAGACCGACGGCTCCATCGTCGGGCCGTCGTCACGGAATGGGTTGGTGGGGCTCAAACCCACCCTGGGCCTCATGAGCCGGGGCGGCGTCATCCCCATCGCCCACAGCCAGGATTCGGCCGGGCCCATGGCCCGTTCGGTCCGGGACGTGGCCCTCATGCTGGGCACCATGACCGGGGTGGACCCGCGGGACCCCATGACCCGGGCCAGCCAGGGCAACGCGGCCGCCGACTACACCACCGTTCTCGATCCGGACGGTCTATCGGGCGCGCGCATCGGGGTGGCGCGGGGCTACATGGGCTTCGACGACCGGGTGGACGGCCTCCTGGAGGACGCCCTGGAGGTCATGCGGGCCCAGGGAGCCACGGTGGTGGACCCGGTGGAGCTCCCGGAGGAACTCCGCTTCGGGAACGAGTGGGAGATGGAGGTCCTGTACCACGAGTTCAAGGCGGACCTGAACGCGTACCTGGCCAGCCTCGGTCCCGACGCCCCCATCGCCTCGCTGGAGGAGCTCATCGCCTACAACGAGGCCAACGCAGAGCTGGAGCTGAGCCTCTTCGGGCAGGAGCTCCTGACCCGCTCCCAGGAGCGTGGGCGCCTGACCAGCCCGGTCTACCGGGAGGCCCTGGCCACCAGCCATCGCCTCGCCCGGGAGGAGGGGATCGACGCGGTCATGGACGCCCAGGAGCTGGATGCCCTGGTGGCGCCCACCGCAGGGATTCCGGCGCTGGCCGACGTCACCGGCGCCACCTCCGGCACCGGGGGCGGATGCTCCACCCCCTCGGCCATGGCGGGCTACCCGAACATGACCGTGCCCATGGGCTACCTCTTCGGCCTTCCGGTGGGCATGTCCCTCTTCGGTCGGGCCTGGAGCGAAGGGACGCTCCTGCGCATCGCATACGCCTACGAACAGGCCACCAACCACCGCCGTCCGCCTCGCTTCCTGCCCACGGCGGACGTTCGGAGCCTCTGAGGGACCGACGGAGGCGCTGAGGGAGGCACCGGCCGACCCACCGTCCCGCCCGGTTTAACGTCTCCGACCCCCCGTGTGTCTCCCTTGCACGCGGGGTTCTTCCACACGATCGAGCGGGGCGCGACGACATGAGGCGACAGACAGGCTGGGCCACGATGCTGGTCGCCGCCGTCCTCATGGGCGCCCTCGCCTCGCCGCTGACCGCCCAGGACCCGGTCGTGCCCCCCACCGGTTCCGCCACCCTCCTCGGACAGGTGGTGGCCGGCGACTCCGACCAGCCCGTGCCTTCGGTGAGCGTGGAGGTACTCTTCGCCTCCGACTCCTTCGCCGTGGGCTCCGCCGTAGCCGACGCCCAGGGACGATTCCGCGTCCGGCGCCTGCCGGAGGGCACCTTCTTCGTCCGCCTCAGCTCCATCGGGTACGGCACCGTCACCACCGAGACCTTCGAGGTGGCTGCCGCCGAGGAGCGGGACCTCGGTCCGTTGGCCCTCCCCGTGGAAGCCATCGAGATCGACCCCCTCACCGTGTCCACCCAGCGTACCGCGGTGACCTTCGAAGCCGATCGGATCTCGTACATCGTCGGCGTCATGCCGGGAACCGACGGTGCCTCGGTAACCGAGGCCCTCGCCACCATCCCCGAACTCGAGGTGGGGATCGACGGCCAGGTGACGCTTCGGGAAGGCTCGGTGAGCATCTACATCGACGGGCGCGCGGCCCCCATGAGCGGGGAAGCCCTGGCCCTCTTCCTGGAGCAGTTCCCGGCGGACTATCTCCAGGAGATCCAGGTGGTGGACAGCCCCTCGGCCCGGTGGCGTGCCGAGGGGACGGGCGGTGTGGTGAACCTGGTCACCAAGGAGGGCGTGGAGCTCGGCCTGAGCGGGAACGTCTTCGCCCAGGCCGGCACACGGGGGCAGTACGGGATGGGCGGACGCGGAACCCTCCAGCGCGGCGACTGGACGGTGAACGGAGGGGGCTTCCTGAGGCTCTCCGACTCCGAGTCCACCGGATACGACCTCCGGCAGAACCTCGTGGTGGCTCCGGAATACCTCCGGCAGGACTCCTGGACCGACCGCTCGGGCCTCACCGGCAACGTGGATCTGGACCTTCGCTGGGACGCCACGGAGCGTTCCCGGCTTCGGCTGGAAGGCCGGGTCTCGGGATCCGGCGACGAGTCCGACGGCCTCACCACCACCACCCACCTGGAGGAGCTGGATCTCCCCCTCCTCACCTACGATCGGACCCGGGCCGCCGACGCCGGCCAGCTCACCTGGGACCTGGCGGCGAACTGGGAGTGGGAGAACGACGAGGGCGGGCAGGAGCTGCAGGTGGAGGCGGAGCTCCAGCAGGGAAGCGAGTGGGAGAACAGCCGGGAGGAGATCCTGGAGGAGATCGAGCGGGACGGGGGCGGCGCCCTCATCCCGGCGGAGCTCACCCTGGACGAGGAAGACCAGCTCGAGCGGGAGTTCACCGTGGAGGTGGACTGGCTGCAGCCTCTGGGCGAGGAGACCGAACTCGAGCTGGGCTGGGAGCTGGAGCGCACCACCAACGAGGTGGACCGGGTCCTCCGCCTCCTGGACGATCCGGACGGCATCTCCGGTGGTGAGGTGGACGACCGGGGCCACGACGACCGGGAGGTGAACCAGTCGGCCTACGCCACCGTCCAGCGTTCCTTCGGCCCGGTGGGCGTCCAGGTCGGCGCCCGGGCCGAGCACACCGACCTGAGCTTCCAGCTTCCCGACGGCACCCGCTTCGGGCAGGCTTGGTTCGACCTCTTCCCCAGCGCCAACGTGTCCTGGCGCATGGACGACGTCCGGAACCTCCGCCTCTCGTATTCACGCCGGGTGGAACGGCCGGGGCTGTCGGTGCTGAACCCGCTCAACACCTCCACCGATCCTTCGAATCGTCGGGTGGGCAATCCGGACATCGAGCCGCAGTACGCTCACGTGATGAGCGCCCATCTGCGCTGGTCCCTCGGGGAGGGCAGCCTCCGGATCTCCCCGTACCTGCGGGCGACGGAGAACGGCTGGGCCCAGATCACCACGGTGGACGACGACGGGGTCTCCACCCGGAGCTACGCGAACCTGGCTTCCACCCGCCGCCTGGGCGCCTCGGTGGGGTACTCGCTGCGGCCGCGGGACGGCATCTGGGGCGGGTACGTCAGCGTCTCCGCCGCCCACGAGGACCGGGACGCCAGCAATCTGGACGCTCGCTACTCCGGTTCGTCGTTCCGGGTGTCCACCCGAGCCAATCTGGACCTCCGGGTCACCGACCAGATCCGGGCCCAGGCCAACCTCCGCTACTCCCCGGCGACGGACCTCCCCCAGGGGCGCGTCGACGCCCGGTACCGTGCCGACTTCGGGGCGCGCTGGCAGGCCATGGACGACCGGATGTCGCTCCGTCTGCGCCTCCGGGATCCCTTCGGCCTGGAGGGCTCGTCCAGCCGGCTGCGGGACCTGGACTACATCCTCATCGGACGGAGCGACGAGTCGAGCCGGAGCGCGGAACTCTCGGTCGCCTGGACGCTGGGCGGAGGCGGAGAGATGCGGCGAGGCGGAAGGGGTTGGCGCTGATCGGGGTGCTCGGGCACTGCCAGGCCTGGGCCTACGATCCCTTCGACCGCCCTCCGTCCAGGGCCTTCGTGATCTCCGCCCGGACGTCGGGATCGGGCTCTCCGAGGAGCGCCGACCGGAGCACCTCCGACGATTCCGGGCCGCCGATCCGCCCCAGTGCCCAGGCTGCATGTTGACGTCACCCTCGGGGTCGGGCGGGACACACCCTACCCCGAGTACGCCACCACACAGCCCAGGATGACCATGGCGATGGTGACGGGGATCCCCAGCCTGCGCTCTGCCGGGCTGGCGGAGGCGAGGTTCCCGGCCATGGACAGGAGGAAGAATGCGGTGATGGCCCACGCGGCAGCGTGGATCGCTCCGTCGCCCTCCACCAGGTCCACGACCTCCGCGCGCTCCAGTAGGACCCACCCCATGACGAGCACCAGGGCAGCGGCTGCTGCGCTGGCCCTCCGATAGCCGCGAGGCAGCGTCTCGAAACGTCCGCCCCACGCCATGCGACCCGAGACGCGCCCCGTGGCCAGCCCGACCTGGAACCCGGAGAGCAGGAGGAGAAGCGAGGCCGCCATCATCGCCGCCACCCGCTCCAGGGGAACCGTCCGGGTGAATGCGCTGCCGGTGACCGCGGCTCCAGCAAGCGATACCGCGCACCGCGAAGAGCGCAGGTTGGCGACGGCATCGAAGGTGAACGCCGACGCGGTTGCGACATCGGCGTCGGCTGGCCGGACCCGAGCCAGTTCGGCGGTCCCCAGGATCCGCGTGACCTCGGCGCCCGGCATCCCGGTTGTCAGGAGCCCACAGAGGATCCGCACCTCCTTGTCGGCCTCGTACCACCCGACCGTGGCCAGAGCCCCGGCGACGACCAGGAATACGGCCAGGCATGCGGTGATCGCGCGTTGCCGGACCGAGGGAGGGGACGGATCCGTCGATCCGGCAGGGTCGGGAGGCATGGAGTTCGTGGCCTTCATGGCGTGGCGGTTGGTGAAGGATGACGAGGTGGCGGTATGATGGCCCACGCCGAGGCATGTTCGTGACCCGAGGAAGGACGCCGCACCAGATGACCGAGCTCCCGGGTCCCGGGAGAGCACGCCTGCTCTCGACCAAGCTCTATCCTCCGCCGACCGGCGCCGCGGTCATCCGACGAAGCCGCCTCCTGACGATGCTCGAGGATGGAGCGGCACGGGGAATCAGCCTCGTATGCGCACCGGCCGGCTTCGGAAAGAGCACTCTGGTCGCGGACTGGCTGCACCACAAGAGACAAGCCGGGGGATGGGTGTCGTTGGACGCGGCAGACAGCGACCCGGTGCTCTTCTGGTCGTACGTGATCGCCGCATGCCAGGAACACCATCCAGAGCTCGGCATCGAGGCAGGTGCCCTCCTCCTGTCGAGTCCTTCGTCCGGCCACCGGGACGTCGTCCGCTCCCTCATCAATGATCTGGCCACCCTCGACGAGCCCTTCACCCTGGTATTGGACGACTACCACCTGGTGGGCGGCGACGACGTGCACGAGGGATTGGCGGTCCTCACCGAACGCCGGCCAGCCAGTCTGAACCTCCTCCTGATCTCCAGGAGCGAGCCCCCTCTTCCCCTCGGCCGGCTCCGGGCCCAGGGGCGTGTGGCCGACGTGGACCACACCGCGCTGCGCTTCACTCCGGCGGAGGCCACCACCTTCCTCCGCGAGGTGATGGCGCTGGAGCTTCCACCCGCGGCCATCACGACGCTGGAGAAGCGCACCGAGGGGTGGGTGGCGGGACTCCAGTTGGCGGCCCTCTCCATGCGGGACCGGGAGGACCAGGAGGGCTTCGCCACCACGCTCTCCGGCGAGCATCGCCACATCGCCCGCTTCCTCGCCGAAGAGGTGGTCCAGCAACAGAGGCCGGTGGTCCAGGAATTCCTGCAGAAGACGGCGATCCTCGGACGCATGTGCGGTCCCCTGTGCGATGCGGTCACCGGGGGGTCCAATGGCCACGAGCTTCTGGACGAGATCGCCCGGAACAACCTTTTCGTGATCCGCCTGGACGACCGACAGGAGTGGTACCGATTCCACCACCTCTTCGGCGAGTTCCTGGAACGGCGGCTGGCACAGCGGGGAGAGGAAGACGTCGGCACGCTTCACGACCGGGCCAGCCGCTGGCTCGAGGCTCATGGGCTCGGCGAAGAGGCGATCTTCCACGCCCTGCAGACGCCGGACGTCGAGGGCGCGGCCGACCTGATCGAGCGAAGATGGCGCACCCTCGACCGGCGACACCAATCCGGTACGTGGAGGGGCTGGGTGGAGGCGTTGCCTCCAGCGCTCCTCCGCACGCGCCCGGTCCTCGCCATGGGGTACGCCTGGGCGCTCCTCGATGCAGGTGAGATCGACGACGGCGAGCGCTGGCTGGACCGTACCGACGCGCTCCTCGCCGCCCCCGCCGACCAGCGTGTGGTCGCCGACGAACGGGAGTTCGCGTCCCTTCCCGGGACGTTGGCGGCTGCACGGGCCTACGTGTCGCAGGCCCGGGGCGACGTGCAAGCCACCGTGGCCCATGCCCGGCGGGCGTTGGAGCTCCTGCCCGTCGACGACCCCTTCTACCGAGGCATCCCCGCCGTCACCGTGGGGATGGCCCAGTGGCCGGCCGGTCTCCTGGTCGATGCCGAGAGCTCGTTTCGCGATGCGTTGGCGAGCTTCAGCGCCGCCGGCAACCAGCTCTTCATCGCCATGGCCCTGTACGCCCTGGGTGAGCTCCA
>CAKZOQ010000624.1 GCA_937136445.1 uncultured Gemmatimonadota bacterium | reverse complement strand
GGGGTGCATGGCGCGAAGATAGCCGGGACCCCGAGGGTCCGCGCCAGTCCGAGGTCCGTTCCATCGCCCTCCGATTGCGCCACCCGCGACCGCGGACGACGTTCGCCCCATGCCTCCCGACGCGTCCCCCGAACGCCCCTCCCGAGACGACCGCCTCCGGGCCTACCGCGAGAAGCGCGCCGCCTCCCGAACCCCCGAGCCCTTCGGTGGGGAGGTGGTGGTGGGAGGGAGCACCTTCGTGGTCCAGAAGCACCACGCCCGGGCCCTGCACTGGGACCTTCGCCTGGAGCTGGACGGGGTGCTGCTGTCGTGGGCGGTCCCCAAGGGCCCGTCCCCGAACCAGGCCGACAAGCGTCTGGCCATGCAGACCGAGGACCATCCGCTGGAGTACGCCGAGTTCGAGGGCGTCATCCCCGACGGCGAGTATGGGGCCGGGCCCATGATCGTCTGGGATCGGGGGACCTGGACGGCGGTGGAGGATCCGCACCGTGGGTTGGAGAAGGGGAAGCTCCTCTTCGACCTCCACGGCCACAAGCTCCTGGGCCGCTGGACCCTGGTGAAGACCAGGCAGTCCGAGCGTTCGTGGCTCCTCATCAAGGAGCGCGACGGCTTCATGGACCCGGGGGGCGGCACCGAGGGCTACCCCGACGACTCCATCTACTCGGGGCTCACCGTGGAGGAGTTCGCCGCCGCCGACGAGCGGGCCGAGGCGCTGGCGGCGCGGGTGGCGGAGGCAGGGGCTCCGGGAGGGCAGGTCCGGGCGTCCGAGGTCGAACTCATGCTCGCCACCTCTCGGGAGGAGCCCTTCACCCGCTCCGGGTGGCTCTTCGAGATCAAGTACGACGGCTACCGGCTCCTGGCGGAGCGGCACCAGCGGGAGCCCTTCCTCCGGTCCCGTCGGGGCCACGACCTCACCCCCACCTTCCCGGAGATCGCCCGGGCGGTGCGTGGGCTGCCCTACGAGGGGCTGGTGCTGGACGGCGAGGTGGTGGTGCACGACGCCGACGGGCTCCCCTCCTTCTCCCGACTGCAGCGTCGGGGGCGCATCCTCGACCCGCGGGACGCCCTCCGGGCATCGGTGGAGCTCCCCGCCGTCCTCTACGCCTTCGACCTCCTGGCCCTGGAGGGCCGAGACCTGCGGGAGCTGCCGCTGGTGGAACGGAAGGAGTTCCTCCGGGAGGTCCTCCCCTCGGTGGGGCCCATCCGGTACACCGACCACCTCCCGGAGGTGGGCGAGGCCATGTACCGACAGGTCCAGCAGATGGGGCTCGAGGGCATCGTGGGGAAGAAGGCCGACGCGCCCTACCACGGCGGGCGGTCCTCTACGTGGGTGAAGGTCCGCACGGTCCGCACCGACGACTTCGTGGTGGTGGGCTGGACCGACCCCAAGGGCAGCCGGTCAGGCTTCGGGGCCCTCCACCTCGCCCGCTGGAGCGGCCCCGGCGACGCGGCGGAGGAGGGCGACGAACTGGTCTGGCTCGGGAGTGTGGGGAGCGGGTTCGGCGCCGACGCCCTCGCCGAGATCATCGAGCGCCTCGAAGCGCTGGCCGTGGGCCAGCCCCCCGTGGACCGATGGGGGTGGGGCGCGGAGGCGCCGCGAGGCAAGGAGCACCACTGGGTGCGCCCGGAGCTGGTGGCGGAGGTCCGATACAAGGAGCTGACCGACGCCGGAATGGTCCGCCAGGCCTCGTTCGTGCGCCTCCGGGACGACCTCCCCGCCCAGGACTGCCGCCTGGGCGGTGAGATGATCCCACCGGAGGAGCGGGAGCCCGAACCCATGCCCCGGGTCGCCGTGGAGGAGCGTCGGGTGGAGCTCACCAACCAAGACAAGGTCTTCTGGCCGCAGGAGGGCTACACCAAGGGCGACCTGGTGGAGTTCTACCGGGCGGTGGCGCCCTGGATGCTCGCCTACCTCCGGGACCGTCCCCTGGTCATGACGCGCTATCCCGACGGCATCGACGGGAAGTCATTCTTCCAGAAGGACGCTCCAGGGTTCGCGCCGGACTGGATCCGCCGGGCCACGGTCTGGAGCGAGGGCTCCGAGCGGGAGTTGAGCTACTTCGTGGCCGACGACCTGCAGTCGCTCCTCTACGTGGCCAACCTGGGCACCATCCCCATGCACGTCTGGTCCAGCCGCATCGCCGACCTGGCCCGCCCCGACTGGTGCATCCTGGATCTGGACCCCAAGGACGCTCCCTTCGCCGACGTGGTCCGCATCGCCCGTGCTCTTCACGAGCTGGGCGAGGAGATCGGCCTCCCCACCTTCGCCAAGACCAGCGGATCCACCGGCATCCACGTCCTGGTGCCGCTGGGTGGGCGGCTCACCTACGAACAGTCCCGCACCCTGGGACAGCTCCTGGGCCAGGTGGTGGCGGCCGAGCTCCCGGAGATCGCCACCCTGGTGAGGAACCCGGACAAGCGGGAGGGACGGGTCTACGTGGACTTCGTGCAGAATGGACACGGGAGGCTCCTCGTGGCCCCCTTCAGCGTCCGGCCCCTCCCGGACGCGCCCGTCTCCACACCGCTGCTCTGGGAGGAGGTGGACGACGGCCTCACCATCGAGCAGCACACCATCCGGACCGTCCCGGAACGTATGCAGGCGATGGGCGAAGACCCCCTGGCCCCCGTCCTGGAGCTGGAGCCCGACCTCCTGGGCGCCCTGGGGAAGCTCTCGAGCTGGTTCGACTGACGCCGTTGGTCAGGCGCCCCCGCCTTCCCCGCCGGACGAGGCCCCGACGGCCCGCACCCGCACCCCGTCCCCCACCAGATCCGAGGGGAAGGGGATCACCCGGTCTCCCTCGGCCAGCCCCGAAGTGATCTCCGCCCGCCCGGACCCCTGCTCCCCCACCTCCACCCCGGTAAGGACCGCCCGACCGTCCACCACCCGGAAGAGGTGCCATCGCCCATCCCGACGGAAGAGCGCGCTGGCGGGGACGGCCAGCACCTCCGTGCCCCGCCAGACCACGACCGAGACCTCCAGCCGGAAGCCCACCCCGAGCTCCGGGGGTGGATCCGGGAGGGTCCCCACCACCCGCACCCGCTGCTCCTCCACCCCCAACGTCGAGATCTCGGTGAAGGCCGACGGCTCCACCCGCCGCACCGAGCCGTGGAGGGTCCGGCCTCCACCCCATCCGGTGATGAGCATGGGATTCCCCGGGGCGACACGGACCGCCTCCTCCGTCAGGAGGTCCGCCGTCACCTCCAGCGCCGCGGGATCGGCGAGCTCCACCAGAGGGGTGCCGGCGGCTACCACCCGCTCGCTCTCCTCCAGCACCCGGAGGACGGTGCCGGCCACCGGGGCCCGCACGGAGAGGAGGGCGCCGGGTGCCAGGGAGTCGGCGCCGGCCCCCAGGAGGGCGGCCCGGGCCTGTTCCAGGTCGGCGCGGGCGGCCCGGACCGCGGCGTCGCCGGCCTCGGCCGCCACCCGAGCCGAGCGCGCGGCCTCCTCGAAGCGCTCCATGGACTCGGCGGCCAGGGCGCCCATCTCCAGGAGGGGCCGCCGCCGCTCCACCTCCCGCTGCGCCTGCTCGGCGTGGTCCGCCGCCTCCGCCTGCTCCGCCTCGGCACGCGCCAGACGGGCCCGGGCGGACTCCACCGCGGCCTCGCGGGCCGCCTGGACGCGCGGATCGTCCGGGGCCGGACGGAGGGTCACCAGGACATCCCCGCGAGCTACCACCGTGCCCTCCTCCAGGGTGGGTCGGGAAAGTCGGCCGGTGACCGGCGCCGCGACCCGAAAGAGCTCCTGGGCACGGGTGCGGCCCTCCTCCTCCACCGTGATGGAGAGGGTGTCCCGCCGGATCTCCACCACGTCCACGGGAACCGCCGAAGGCCGCAGCGCGACCCAGATCAGGAGGGCGACGATCGCGCCCCCGAGTCCCAGGGCCCACCAGCTCCGTGTCTTCATGAGGTCATCCTCCTTGCCCTACTCTCGCGTCTTCAGGACGGCGATGAGATCCATACCGTCGATGCGGCGTCGCACGATCCAGGCGCTCCCGGCGGCCGCCAGGAGGGTGAGGAGCGCCGAGAGGAGATAGGTGCGACCGCTCACCATCATGGGAATCCGGTACGTCTCGGTGCGAAAGGAGTCCACCAGCGCCAGCGCCATCAGGTAGCCCATGAGCCACCCAAGGGGAATGGCCAGAAGGGTGACCACCGCTTGCTCCCCCAGAAGGAGAAAGGCCACCTCCCGTCGGCGGAAGCCCAGCACCCGGAGACTCGCCAGCTCCCGGGCCCGCTCCGACAGCGCGATGCGGGCTCCGTTGTAGATCACCGCCACCGAGATGACTCCGGCGAACCCCAGCAGGAATCCCACCCCGATGAAGAGGCTCTCGCTGAGCTGGTCCCGGAAGTTCTGGAGGGTCAGCGCCGGGGAGGTCACCGAGGCCACCGCCGGCAGCTCCTCCACCCGGCCCATGAGCTCGCCGCGAGCGTCGTCCTGGACGGCGAGCCAGGCACCGGAGACCGTAGCGCCTCCGCCCGCCATGCGGTCCAGGGTGGCGCGGTTCAGGTTGGCCGAGACGCCGAGGAAATCGTCGATCACCCCGGCCACCGCCACCGTGCCCTCGGACCGCCGACCCTCCAGGAGCTCCACGGTGACGCTGTCCCCGGCCTCCACGGCCAGGCGCTCCGCCAGGATCGCGCTCAGCACCAGCCCCTCGGCGGGGAGGGGGTGGGTCTCGCCCCGGGCGCCGACGATCTGGCGGAGCCGTCCGTCCAGCTCCATCCCCGTCAGCCCCACCTCCCGCTCGCGATGCCCCGAGCGGAGGCGGGCAGGCTCCCGGCGGTAGGGCTCCACCCGGGTGACGCCGGCGAGACGGGCGAGCTCGTGGCGCACCGAGGCGTCCAGCGGCTCCCGGAAGGCCACCTCCAGATCCTCTCGCTGCGCCACCTGGAACTGAAGCTCCATCATGTGCTCCACGCCGTCGAACATGAAGGCGCCCACCACCAGGATGGCCACCGAGAAGGCCACACCCAGGGAGGAGAGGAGCGCTCGCATGGGTCTCCGCTCCAGATTGCGGAGGATCATCCGCCCGGGCGAGGAGAGGGCCCGACCCAGCCCCGTCCGCTCCAGCGGGCCCGGCTCGAAGGAGGGGGGTGGCGCCGGCCGCATGGCCTCCGCCGGCGGGATGCGCGCCGCCCGCCGCGCTCCCTGGAGGGCACCGAGCACGGCGGAGCCCATGGTGACGGCCGAGGCACCGAGCAGCAGAGGCAGGCTCAGACGATACTCCAACGCCGGGAAGTTGAAGTAGACCCCGTAGAGCTCCACGAAGGCCCCACCCAGCGCCACACCCGCGACCCCTCCCGCCAACGCACCCAGCCCGGCGGCCACCCCGGCCATGGCCAGGAAGTGCGTCCCGATCTCCCGGTGGGAATACCCGAAGGCCTTGAGGACGCCGATCTGGGTGCGCTGGGTGGTGATGAGCCGGCCCAGGACGATGTGGAGGAGGAAGGCGGCGATCCCCAGGAAGACGGCCGGAATGGCGGTACCCATGACCCGGTTCGAGTCCAGCTCCCCCTGGAGGATCTGGTGGGAGAACTGGTCGGCCCGGGGGTAGGCGCCCCGGCCGCCGTAGGGGTCCAGCGCGTCGTCGATGGCGGCCATGACCCTCGCCGGATCCGCGCCCGGCGCCAGGTCGAAGGCCGCTTCGTTGAAGGCTCCCTCCATGTCGTAGAGAGGTCCCAGGACATCACGGCGCATCCAGAAGACCCCGTAGCGCTCGTCGTCGGGGTAGAGGGCGCCGGGGGGCACCGAGTAGCTGTGTTCTGGAGAAACCGCCGTCCCCACCACGTCCAGCGTCCGGGCCCGCCCGTTGAGGACGGCGCGGACCGTGTCGCCGGGCTGCAGATCCCGGGCGGTGGCGAAGGTCTGGCTGATCAGCACCTCGTCCAGCGCCCCGGGCGTGGGAAGCCGGCCCGACTGCAGGACCACGTCGCCCAGCGCGGGACGACCCCGCTCCGGCAGGGAGACGAAGAGGCCGGTGCCCGGGACGCTCAGCCCCGGCAGGCGCAGGCGGGCCAGGAAGGTCACCCGGGTCTCCACGGCGGAGACGCCCTCAAGCGCCGCCAGTCCCTCCTCGGCGGCGCGGGGGGCGCGCTCCAGGTTGCTCCACACCTCCGGGAAGCGGGTCTCGCTGTAGTACGCCGCCTGGGCGTCCCGGAGCGACTCGTAGCCTCCCCGCATGGTCAGCACGGTCATGACCCCGGTGGCCACCACCAGCGCGATGGAGCCCATCTGCCCCCGGAGGTGCCATAGGTCCCGGAGGAGCTTCCGGGTCAGCGCCCGTGGAGCCCTCACCATGCGACGTCGTCCACCGAGGCCCGCCGCTCGTTGGTCTCGACCCCCGAGATCTCGCCGCTGCTCATGTGGATGACCCGGTCCGCCATGCGGCCGATGGCGGCGTTGTGGGTGATGACGGCGGTGGTGGTGTCGGTCTCCCGGTTCACCTCGTCCAGGACGGAGAGGACCTTCTTCCCGGTCTCCACGTCCAGGGCCCCGGTAGGCTCATCGCAGAGGAGGAGGTCCGGGCGCTTCGCGACGGCCCGGGCGATGGCCACCCGCTGCTGCTCCCCTCCGGAGAGCTGGGCGGGGAAGTGGTCCAGGCGGTCCTGGAGGCCGACCAGGGCGAGGGCGTCTCCGGCGTCCCGCGGGTCCCGGGCGATGTCGGTGACGAGGGCGACGTTCTCACGGGCGGTGAGGCTGGGGATGAGGTTGTAGGACTGGAAGACGAAGCCCACATGGCGTCGTCGATAGTTGGTGAGGTCCCCCTCCTCGAGCCCGGTGAGCTCCTGATCGTGGTACCAGACCCGGCCACTCGTGGGTCGATCGAGGCCGCCGACGATGTTCAGGAGGGTCGACTTGCCGCTCCCCGAGGCTCCCAGGAGCACCACGAGCTCACCCTGTGTCAGGTCCAGGTCCACCGCCCGGAGCGCGTGCACCTCGACCTCACCCATGCGATAGGTCTTGGTCAGATCTCGGGCGCGGATCACGACGGGGTCCGTCATGGACATGGCCCCAAGACTAGAGGTCGAAGGGGGTCGCCGCCACGGGCCGGCTCAGACCAGCAGAGCCGGGTGGCCGCCCGTGTGCAGGAAGACCACTCGATGGTCCGGAGGCACGCTGCCCCGCCGGATCCAGTCCACCATCCCGGCGGCCGCCTTGGCGGAGTAGACGGGGTCCAGGACCACGCCTTCCAGGGATCCGAAGAGGCGCGTCGCCTCCTCCGCAGCCGGCGTGGGCATGCCGTACCCGCGGCCCACGTACTCGTCCGCGGCGGCCAACGCGCCCTGACGGATCTCTCCTCCGAACCCCAGGAGGTTCCCGCCCTCCCGGGCCAGCTCCAGCGTCGTCCGGCGAAGGTCGAAGGCCATGAGGTCCGCGCTGACGCCCACCAGCCGGAGGTTCGCACGGTCCAGGAGCGACACGCTCAGGAGGAGCCCGGCCACCGTCCCGCAGGAGGAGGCGGAGGTGAAGATCCAGGTGACCTCCCGAGGCGGGAGGCTGGCGAGCTGGGCGTCCAGCTCCAGGAATGCCGCCGCATACCCCAGGGTGCCCAGCCCGTCCGACGCGCCCACCGGGATCACCAGGGCCCGCCCCCCCGCGTCGGCGATCTCCCGGGCCACGGTCTCCATGGTGGGGGCTCGCTCCTCCCGGCGGGCGACGGTCCGGATCTCGGCGCCGAAGAGTCGGTGGAGGAGGGCGTTGCCCCGAGGCTCGTCGGGCTCTGGGCCGTTGAGGACCAGGACGCACCGGAGCCCGAGGCGGGCGGCGGCGGCGGCGGTCACCCGACAGTGGTTGGACTGCGGCCCCCCGGCGGTGACCAGAGCCGTCACGCCGTCGAGGCGGTCCGGAGCCAGGACGAACTCCAGCTTGCGCACCTTGTTGCCGCCCAGCCCAAGCCCGGTCTCGGCATCCAGCTTCAGGTGGAGCTCGGGGGCGTCGGCGCCCAGCGCCCGCCGGAGATTCGGGGCGGAGACGAGAGGGGTGGGGAGGTGGGCGAGGGTCCTGCGGGGCCACGCCTGGAGGCGGTCCAGGGCGCTCATGCGGGCCGCCCGGTCGCCGAGGCGCGGCGGAGGGTTCGGGCCGCTGCCTCCACCGTGGCCAGATGGATGGCGACGGTCTCCTCCACCGGGTCGGCATATCCTCCGCCCATGACCACCGCCACTGGCACGCCGACGGCGGCACAGGCGTCGAAGACCAGGGCGTCCCGGCGGGCCATTCCCTCCCGGCTGACTCCTAGACGACCCAGGCGGTCGCCGGCGTAGGCGTCGGCCCCCGCCACGTAGAAGGCCAGCTCGGGTCCATGGGCCAGCGCCTCCTCCACCCCCCGCTCCACGGCGCCCAGGAAGAGGTCGTCTCCGGCGTCGTCGGGGAGCCCCAGGTCCCGGTCGCTGGATTCCTTGCGGAAGGGGTAGTTGGCCTCGCCGTGCACCGAGAGGGTGAAGACCGCGTCGTCGTCCCGGAAGACGGTGGCGGTCCCGTTCCCCTGGTGGACATCCAGGTCCAGCACGGCCGCCCGCTCCAGACGGCCCTCGGCCTGGAGCGCCCGGATGGCCACGGCCACGTCGTTGAAGACGCAGAACCCCTCGCCCCGGTCGGGAAAGGCGTGGTGCGTCCCCCCGGCGAGGTTCACCCCCACCCCGTCCTCCAGCGCGGCGCCGGCGGCGCCCAGCGTCCCCCCCGCCGACCGACGGGAACGCTCCACCAGCTCCGGGGACCAGGGAAAGCCGATCCCCCGGACCTCCGCCCGGTCCAGTTCGCCGGACACCACGCGCCTCAGGTAGCCGGCGTCGTGGACCCGAAGGAGCTGGACGTCGTCGGCGGCCTCGGGGACCAGGAGCCGACCCAGGCCGCGGGCCTCCACCGCCTCCCGGAGCAGGCGGTACTTCTCCATGG
>CAKZOQ010000623.1 GCA_937136445.1 uncultured Gemmatimonadota bacterium | reverse complement strand
TGACCGAGCTCCTGTCGCAGATGTACGAGCCGGTGCTCCGGGAGCCGCTGCCGCCGCGCCGTCGGCACCGGGGCCCGCCCTGGCTGAAGGTCCGGGCGCTGGATCCGGTCTCGCTGGAGCCCATGCCCGAGGGCGAGGAGGGAGTGCTGGCCTTCTACGATCTGGCCAACGCCGGGTCGGTGTCGGCCATCCTCACGGAGGATGTGGGGGCCGTGTCCGGGGCCGGCCTGCACCTACAGGGGCGGGTCGCCGGTGCCGAGCCACGGGGATGTTCGCTGGCGCTGGAGGACCTCCTGGACGCTCAGGGGGAGGGGACGTGAGCGCCGCCCACACCATCCGGGGTTGGGTGGTTCCGGAAGGGCTGCCCGAGCCCGAGGTGGCGGAGATGGAGGTGGCGGGCTGGACGGTGCGCCACCCTGACGGCGACGCCGACTGGATCGGTCGGGTGGCGCGGCGGGTCCGGCGGGGCGCCTCGGCCCTCCGCTCCCTTCCGGCCGACGAGCTCGTAGGGATCCTGGGCTCCGTCGGTGTGCGCTTCCTCGACCCCTCGGACCCCCTCCGCCGGGAGGCTCTGGATGCGCTGCCTGCCACGGCCGGCGTGTCGCCGGAGATGGCCCAGGAGATCCTGGACGGGATGGCGGACGACTGGACCCAGGATCGACTCCGCTCGGCGCTGGAGGCCGACGTGGGCTCGCTGGAGGCGCTGGACGGAACGGTGCGCATGTCCCGGAGCCGGACACGGGCACTGGGTCCGCAGCTCTCGGTGCAGGTGGTTTCCGGAAGCGTCCCGGGGGTCGGGGCGACGGCCCTCCTCCGGAGCCTCCTGGTGAAGGGCCCTACGCTGGTGAAGCCCGGACGGGGCGACGTGGTGCTCCCGGTGCTCATGGCGCGGGAGCTCGCCCGGCTCCATCCCGTCCTGGAGGAGGCGCTTGCGGTGGTCTACTGGCCAGGGGGGCGGACCTCCTGGGAGGACGCGGCGCTGGAGGCGGCGGATGTGGCGGTGGCCTATGGGAGCGACGCCTCGGTGAAGGCGCTCAGGGACCGGACGCCGGTGACCACCCGCTTCATCGGCTATCACCACCGGGTGAGCCTGGGGATGGTGGGCCGGGAGGCTCTCAGCGACGAGCGGGTGGAGACCACCGCCGCCGAGGTGGCGCGGGCCGTGGCGCTCTTCGATCAGCGGGGGTGCGTGTCTCCGCAGGTCATCTACGTGGAGCGCGGGGGGGGCCGCTCACCCGAGCAGTTCGCCCGGGAGGTGGCCGCCGCCCTGGCGGAGCTGGAGGAGCACCTTCCCTCGGGACGCCTCGATCCCGACGAGGCATCCACCCTGCAGCAGGTGCGTGGTACCGCCGAGCTGCTGGAAGGGGCGGGGGAGGGGGAGGTGTACTTCGACCCGGGAGCCACCTGGACGGTGGTCCACGAAGAGGACCCGGATGTCACGACGACCTGCGTGGGACGGGTGGTCCGGGTGAAGCCGGTGGATGACCTGACAGAGGTGCCGGAGCTCCTCGCTCCGGTCCGTCGTCATCTCCAGACCGTAGGCATCGCCGGGGGTGGGACGCGCCTGGAGTCGCTGGTGGAGGCGCTGGGACGGGTCGGGGCGACCCGGGTGGCGGCCTTCTCCGAGGTCCCCTTTCCGCCGGCGGCCTGGCGCCACGACGGGCGGGGTCCGCTGGCGGTCTTCCTCCGCTGGGTGGACGTGGAGGGCTGAGTGTCAGTCCGGCTGCTGCTCGGCGCGCCAGAGCACCATCTGGCGACCGCCGTTCGGGTTTTCCTCGACGCGAACGGTGAGCGTGTCGCCCTCGTCGATTCCGACGTCCTCGCGCATGTCCTGGGGGATGGTGATGCGACCGCCGACTCCGACGGTGACGTCGCCGTAATACAGGGTCCGGAAAATGGCCATTCAGCCTCCTGGAGATTCAATCTGGAGCCCGATAATGTATGAAAGATCGGGCCGATGCGCGATGCATCCGGAGAGCGCGACCGTGCGCTCGTCCAACTACCGGGACCCTGGGCGACACCACCGACCCCTCCAGCGTTCCACCGCTGGCCCGGGTCCGCGCCGCCGAGCCGCCCGTCCATGACCCCTTCTCCGCCCGCCGTGAGGCTCCACGGCGTCTCCAAGGCCTTCGGGCGCCACACCGCCGTGGATCGTCTGGACCTGGAGATCGAACCAGGGGGGATCTATGGGCTGCTGGGTCCCAACGGTTCGGGGAAGACCACGACCCTCCGCATGATCATGGGGATCCTCCGCCCCGATGGGGGCTCCGCCGAGCTCTTCGGTCGGGATCCGGCCCACGTCCGACGCCGGGAGGTGGGCTACCTCCCGGAGGAACGGGGCCTCTACCGCAGGATGCGTGTCCTGGACGTTCTCCTCTTCCTGGCGGAGATCCGGGGTGTGGCCCGCCGGGACGCCGAGCCCAGGGCCAGGGGCTGGCTCCGGCGACTGGGCCTGGAAGGCTGGTGGGACCGCCGGGTGGAGGATCTCTCCAAGGGGATGCAGCAGAAGGTGCAGTTCGTGGGAACCGTCCTCCACGAACCCAGCCTCCTGGTCCTGGACGAGCCCTTCAGCGGACTGGATCCCATCAACCAGGACCTCCTGGAGGAGATCGTCCTGGAGTTCCGGGCCCGGGGCGCCACCGTGCTCCTGTCCACCCACCTCATGGACCAGGCAGAACGCCTCTGCGAGCGGGTGTGCCTCCTCTCCGGAGGCAAGGCGGTGCTGGAGGGTGATCTTCGGAGCCTGCGGGTGGCGGAGCGGACGGGGGTGGTGGTCGTGGACTTCCAGGGAGACGAGGGATGGCTGTCCGGCCCCGAGGTGGCGTCGGTGGAGCGGCGAGGCGACGGGCTTCACCTCATGCTCCACCCCGGCGCCGACGCGGGTGCGCTCCTCCGCCGGGCGGTGGAGGCGGAGGTGGAGCTCCGACGCTTCGAGCGGGTGGAGCCTCGCCTCCACGAGATCTTCGTACGCCACGCCGGAGGAGGCTCCGGCGCGGTGGCGGAGGGGGCCCGGTGAGGAACGTCTGGATCGTCCTCCGTCGGGAGTACCTGGAGCGGGTCCGCACCCGCTGGTTCCTCTTCGGCACCCTGGCCGGACCGCTCCTTCTCTCGGCGGTGGTGCTTCTGCCCGCCTTGGTGGTGGACAGCGGTCCCCGAGCCGGCGACCGCCTCGCCGTCCAGGACCGCACCGGCGTTCTCCTGGAGGGGGTGGCGGAACGGCTACGCGCCGGCGGTCTGGAGGTGGTGCCCGCCGGCACCTCCCCGGAGGAGACCAGCCGACTGCGCGGCGCCGTCACCGAGGGTCGGCTCTCCGGCTATCTGGTCCTGGACGAGGAGACCCTCCGCTCCGGACGGGTGTCCTGGTACGGGGAAGAGGCTCCGGGATCGCTCCAGGGCCTCTCCATTCGGCAGGCGGTGGTGACCACGGCCCTCACCCTCCAGCTCCGCCGCCAGGGGGTGGAGCCCGGGGCACTCCTGGCCGGAGGTTCGCTGGAGACCACCGTGCTGGGGTCCGCCGGGAGTGACGACGCGGAGGGCCGGTTCCTCCTGGGCTTCCTGGGCGCCTTCGTCCTCTACATGGTGATCCTCCTCTACGCGGTGGCGGTGATGCGGGCCACCCTCCAGGAGAAGACCAACCGCCTGGTGGAGGTGATCCTCTCGGCGATGGAGCCCTGGCACCTCATGCTCGGGAAGATCCTCGGGGTGGGGGCGGTGGGGCTCACCCAGCTCGCGGTGTGGCTGGTGGTAGGTGGGACGGCGGCGGTGGTGGGTCTGCCGTCGCTGGTGGAGCGGGGGGTGGTGGCCGGGGACCTGAGCGGTCTCGCCGGAGAGCTGGAGCCCCGACTCGGCCTGGTCTTCGCCGGGCTCTTCCTGGCGGGCTACGTCATCTACTCCAGCCTCTACGCCGCCGTCGGCGCCATGTGCACCACCGACGAGGAGGCGCAGCAGGCCCAGCTCCCCGTCATGTTCCTCATCCTGGTGCCCATGCTCCTCATCGTCCCGGTGCTGGACCAGCCGGCCTCCGCCTTCGCCACCGGGATGTCGCTGGTGCCTTTCTTCACCCCCATCCTCCTCTGGCCACGGGTGGTGGCGGGGGTGGTGCCGGGGTGGCAGCTCGCCCTGGCCTTCCTGCTCATGGCGGGCACGGTGCTGGTGGTGGCCTGGGTGGCCGGGCGGATCTACACGGTGGGGGTGCTCATGACGGGGAAGCGCCCCACCCTGTCGGAGCTCTGGCGCTGGGTGCGGGAGGCCTGAGCCGCCCGCCCTACTCCTCGTCCGGGTCCCCGGGAAGAGTGGAGCGGAGGAGTCCGACGAGCTGATGGTCCTCGAAGCTGCGGGCCTTGGCCAGCGCCGCCTCGTAGGAGTCCTCGATGATGAGGACGGTGGTGTGGGTGGCCTCCTCGCCGTCCCCTGGGGCCGCCGGCTCGAAGCGGAGCCGTCCGCGGTAGCTCTGGGGTGACTGGGGATCGTCCTCGAACTCCAGGTAGGCCGTCCAGAGCCGTCCGTCGTGAGCCAGCGACGCCAGATGGTAGGCGTCGTTCCCTGCTCCGGCGTCAGTCATCCTCGGGCTCCTCGGTCTCATCGGCGTCCTGGGGCAGGGGGGGGTCGGCTGCGGACTCTCCCTGCTGTTGCATGATACGTACCGGGAAGGGGTCCGTCATGGACCCGGTGTAGAGGCTCCGGTGGGGGAAGGGGATTTCGATGCCTTCCTCGTCGAGGCGCCGCTTCACGTCCTCGGCGATGGCGTTCTTCACCTGGAGCCACTGCTCGCGGAGGGCCCAGACGGCGAAGGTGAAGTTGATGCTGGAGTCGGCGTACCCCTGGAAGATGACCATGGGCTCGGGCTCCATGAGAACCCGGGGGTTGGCGTCGGCCACCTCCAGGAGAACGGCCCGCACCCGGTCCAGGTCCTCGCGATAGGCCACCCCGACGGGGATGTCCACCCGCCGTACCGGGAAGCGCGACACGTTGGTGAAGCGGCTCTTCACCAGCGTTTCGTTGGGGATGCGGACCATCTTGTTGTCGAAGGTGCGCATCTTCACCGAGAGGGTGTCGATGGTGAGGACCTGGCCCTTGATCCCATCGACGTCGATGATGTCGCCCACCTTGAAGGGCTCCTCCGCCAGCAGGAAGAAGCCGCTGATGATGTTGGAGACGGAGGTCTGGGAGGCGAAGCCCACGGCGATGCCCAGGATTCCCGCGGCGCCCAGGAGGGGCGTGAGGCTGAAGCCGAGCTCGCCCAGCACCGAGACCATGATGATGATGATCAGCGGCCAGAGGACGAGCTTTCCGGTGATGAGGCCTTTCTGGGGGTTCGAGACCCGGGCGACGTAGCCCCGGATCCACCGAGCGACGGCCCAGGCCGCCGGAAGTCCGAGGACCACCAGGGCCCCCGCCCGGACCAGGGGGGCGAACCCCTCCGCCTCCACGAAGGAGGAAAGGCTCAGCGCGTTGGGGGCGGCGATGCTGTCGGCGGCCTGGAGGAGGGCGTACACGGCCTCAGTCTCCCCACCCGAAGGAGGTGATGGCCCTGAGGCGCGAGAAGGTGCGGGCGCGGAAGCTTCGGGTCCGACTTCGGGCCGGTCCGATCTCCCGGGCACCTTCGGCCTCCCGGGGCGGGAGGTCGTCCATGCGGATGTCGCTGCCCTCGTCCTCGCCGCGGTAGTCCACCCGGGTCTCCTCCGCCCAGAGCCGGCCGTCCTTCTCGAAGACGCTCAGGTGCTCCATGCGTAGTCCGAGCTTCTCCACGGAGAGGTCGTCGGCGGAGCGGTTGGAGAGCTGGAGTGTGCACATGATGAGCCAGGGCTCGAAGAGGTCGTCGGTGAGCTCCCTGCGGGCCTTGGTGGTGAGCCAGTAGGCCACCTCCCCACCCAGGAAGTCCCCCCACCAGGTGTCGGAGAGGCGCTCCGTGGGGAGCTCGTCCAGCGGGTCCGCTCCCTCGGGACCCACCACCTCCACCCGAACCCACGCGCCCACGCGCATGTAGATCCGCGCCTCCGCCCTGGAGAGGAGGGTGAAGGGCTGCTCCACCTTCACCACCAGCATCCGGTCCGGGAGCACGGGGGTCAGGCGAAGCCGTTGGTCCTCGGTGCCTCGCAGGGCCCACCGGTGCCAGTCGGCCTCGGCGGAGGGCTCCTCCCCCTCGGCCGGGGGGCCGTCGTCGGCATGGTGCGAGGTGATGCGCACCTCGTTCTTCACCCGGCGGACCCAGAAGGTCAGCGGCCCCAGGTCGTAGCGATGGGTCTCCCCGTCGCCGGGGAGGTCGTGCTCGGTCCAGGTGGAGTCGGGGTGCATGGGCGTCAGGCGGAGGAGCGGAGGTGCGTTCGGGCTCGGCCCAGGTCGTCCCTCATGGAGCGGAGGCGGACCTCGTCCGCGATCTCGCCTCCGTAGCGGGTGCGGAGGTAGGCGTCGACGATGCGGGCGGCCGGGTCCCGGGCAGCAGGGGCGGCGCGGGCCACGGCATCTACCAGGGCGCCGGGCGTCCAGCTCGGGCCCACCGGCAGGTCCGCCGTACGGCAGGCCCGTCGGAGCTGGAGGTAGATGCGGGTGGCCGGCGGCTGCGCGGTGCGGTTCCGGACCACCCACCAGGTGCCGCCGACGGCGGCCACCAGGACCGCCAGGAGTCCCCAGAGTCCCAGGCTGGTGTCGGAGGCCGTGGCGTCGCCGGAGGCCGAGGGGTCGTCCTGGAGGAAGCCGCTCCATTCGCCGAAGATGCCCGCCTGCTCCTCCTGGGAGTAGTCCAGGACCCACTTGCTCCACCGGTGCTGCAGGCCGTCGAAGAGGATGCGTCCCGGCCAGAACCAGGCCGTCTCGGCGGAGCCTCCGCCCTCGCCACCCGGGGTGGGGTCGAAGCTCACCCAGCCGTATCCGGGGAACCAGACCTCCACCCAGGAGTGGGCCTCGTTCTGGGTCACTGCCAGATAATCGCCGAACTGGCTCCACTGCCCGCCCAGGAATCCGTTCACGTTCCTGGATTCGATGCCGGCGGCCCGGAGGAGGACGACCATGGCGGTGGAGAAGTACTCGCAGTGGCCCTCGCGGCGCTGGAAGAGGAACGCCGGAAGCGTCGCCTGCTGGGCCGTCGCCGGAAGCTCGAGGGTGTACCCGAAGTCGTCGAAGTACTCCAGGATCGCCACCGTGCGGTCGTACCGCGTCTCCAGCCCGTCGGTGAGGGAGTCGGCCAGCGCCTGGATGCGTGGATCGATCTCCGGGAGCTGGAGGAAATGCCGGCTGGACGGCTGGAAGCCCGAGTCGGCCTGGCGGAGGGAGTCGACGGGGGGGCGCTGGGTGCGGGACTCGGCGGTGTAGGCCGGGGCGGCGGACCCCCAATAAACGAAGTCGCCGGCGTTGTCGAAGAGGGGCTGGATGCCGTTGTCCGCGTCGATGTCCAGCGCGGGGTGCAGGGCGAAGAGCACCCGGACGTCCAGCGGGGCCCCGTAGATCTTCTGCTCCACCACCGGCCCCTCCCAGCGGTTCCGGTACCATCGGGTCGGGGCGGAGGACGGGGGCAGGTTGTCGGAACGGGACCAGCGGATCCCGTCGAAGTGGTCGTAGGAGCGGCCGCGCCAGTGGAGACCGAAGACGTTCTCGGGGATCCCGTCCGGGAACTCCACCCGGAGGACGATCTGGGGGTTGCCGTAGATGCGGGAGCCGTGTTCGCCGATGGAGACCTGGTCGCTGAAGCCGGCGATGGAAGTGGCCAGCGTCTCGCCGCGTCCACTCCAGCCCTGGGAGACCCGGGGGAAGGTGAGGAAGACCACGGCGCTCACCAGCAGGACCCCTACCGAAAGGAGGCCGGTGGTTCCGAGGAGGGTGGAGCCCAGGGGGACCTCCCGGATCAGGTGACGCTCCGCCTGGCGTCGAAGGTGACCCACCATGAGGGCGACGGTGGCCAGGACCACGAAGCCCACGAAGGCCACGAGAAAGACGATCCCGGGCCGGTAGGCGGTGGAGGCCAGAACCAGCGCGAAGGAGAGGGCGTAGAGCCGGACGTCGTTCGGGGCGTCCAGCGACCGGAGAGCTTCGGCGGCCATGAGAAGCAGCAGCAGGTCCACCACCGGGATGACCACGTCGCCCTGGACCACGAAGACGTGGTAGAGGGCCCGCAGGACCAGAAGCGTCGCCAGCGGAAGCCACGCGCGCTCCAGCTTCCGGGAGAGCTCGGGCTCCGGCTGCCAGAAGAGGGCCACCGTGAGGGCCACGTCGGCCAGGAGCGCCGAGAGGGGTTCGAAGCCGGCGCCGGCGGCGAAGGCCACGAGGCCGGTGAGGCCCATGAGGATGGCGAGACGCCGGTGGAGAAGGCGTAGGCTCATGCCGCCACCTCCTCGGGAGGCTCGTTCAGGACGGCGTCGGGCCCCACCGCCACCACCCCGCCGAAGCCGGCGCCGCCGCCCACCGCCACCAGGAGGCAGGCCTCCGGGTCCACCGGGGGGGCCGGAAGGGCGTGGCCAGGATCGAAGTCCACCCGGGCCAGGGCGTCCAGGACGCGCTCCAGGTGGCCCGGGCCCTGCCCCGGCTCCACCAGGTATTGGGGGGTCACGAGGGCGAAGGGACGGTTTTCCTCGGAGGCGCGGGCCGCGAGGGAGGCGGCACATTCCACCGCCACCTCGGCGGCGTCTCCGGGCTCCGCGGAAGTGTCCAGGCAGATCCACCGGGTCTCGGCGGCATCCCGCTCGTAGACCCGGACCACCGGGGTGGTGAGGCGGGCGGAGGAGCGCCAGTGGATGTCCCTGGGGTCGTCCCCCGGACGGTAGTCCCGGAGGGAACGGTACTCCCCTCGGTGGCCGGCGGAGCCGCGCGAGCCGCCGCCCCCGCGGACCCTTCGTCCGGTCCCGGCCTCGGGGGCGGGGACCGGACGGTGGGTGCGGGGCCAGACCACCACCTCGTCCCTCAGCTCCACGTCCCGTTGCTTCAGGAAGAGGCCGAAGGGGAAGGAGGTGGAGATGGTGAGGGTGCGAAGGGGGTAGACGCCCCGACGGACGAAGGAGTTGGTGGAATGGCTCCGCACCGTCTCTCCGGCCGGCACGTGGGCCAGGAAGGCGGGCTCGGCCAGCCCCTCCTCCAGCAGCTCCACGGCCATGGAGGGGAGCCGACGCTTCCGGTTTTCCACCCGATACTCCAACCGCATCTCCTCACCCACGGTCACGGCCCGCGGGAGGCGGCGTTCCACCCGGAGGCTGCGGATGGCCTGCTCCGAGAGCCAGCCACTGACGGTGATGAACCCCAGCATGGCCCCCATGAGGAGGTAGAGGAGGTTGTTGCCGGTGTTCAACGCCGCAAACCCCACGGCGAAGGTGCCCGCGGTGAAGACGATTCCCCCGGGAGTGAAGCGGATGCGGCGCCAGGCGCGGATCCGTCGCCAGGTTCGGAGAAGAAGCTCCAGCCCGTGCCGGAGGGCGCTCACACCGGCGCCTCGACCTCGTCCAGGATGCCTTCGAGGATTCCGGCGGCCTGTTCGTGGGTGTCCACGCCGGTGGCACCGGCCCCGGCGGGAAGGACCCGATGGGCGAGGCAGGGGATCACCAGCGTCCGGACGTCGTCGGGTACCAGGTAGTCCCGACCGTCGGTGAGGGCCAGGGCGCGGGCAGCTCGGAAGAGGGCGATGGCCCCCCGGGGGCTCACCCCCATTCGCATCTTCGAGGAGTTCCGGGTCCGGTGGACGATCTGCATGACGTAGTCGACGATGGCCTCGTCGGCGTCCACCTCCTCGACCCGTGCCTGAAGGGCCAGGACCTGGTCGGGCCCCAGCACCGGCTGCAGCTGCTGGAAGACCGGCTCCGTGGCGGCGGACTGCAGAAGGATCTTCCGCTCCGCCTCCACCCCCGGGTACCCGATGGTGAGCCGCATGAGGAATCGGTCGAGCTGGCTTTCGGGAAGCGGGTAGGTACCATGGTGCTCCAGGGGGTTCTGGGTGGCCATCACCAGGAAGGGACGCGGAAGCTGGTGCGTCTCGTCTCCGATGGTGACCCGACCCTCCTGCATGGCCTCCAGGAGTCCGCTCTGGGTGCGGGGAGGCGCCCGGTTGATCTCGTCGGCGAGGACGACGTGGGTGAAGATGGGACCCCGTCGGATCTCGAATTCCCCGGTCTGGGGATGGTACACGCTCACCCCCAGGACGTCCGACGGCAGCAGATCGGAGGTGAACTGGACTCGCCGAAACCCCAGTCCGAGGGTCCGGGCCAGGGCGTGGGCCAGGGTAGTTTTACCCACCCCGGGGACGTCCTCGAAGAGGATGTGTCCTCGCGCCAGAAGGGCCGCCAGGGCCAAACGGACGACCGTGCTTTTTCCGTGAAAGACCGTTTCGACCTCACCGATGAGCCGGTCCAACAGCTCGAGCGGTGGGGCAGAGGGGTGCGGATGCGCCTGCACGGTCGTTTCGGTCATGAATGACGGGGCCTACGGAAGATTCGCGGTACCCGACCGATTCGCCCCGAGGCGGGGGTTCGGTTGCGGTCCGGGCAGGGGCGAGAACGTATAACACTCACGCCGCGAATTGGTTCTCGTGAAAAACGGTGCATGACTTGACCCCCCCCGAGGCGCCGGGTAGCTTGCGGCGTCTTCCCGGGACCATAGACTCCCCCGGAACCCCCACACCGGACTACGGGGTTTTGCGGACCTCGCTTCCGACCCCCCCCGATGCGTCTGCGGACGCCTCCGCTCGTTTCAGGAGCACTTGATGAGAAAGCACTGGTTGATCGGCGGCCTTGCGGGCATCCTCGCCCTGGTCGCCGGTCTGGCCCTGGTCCAGTCCCAGGACGCCCAGACGCTGGCCCAGGCCGAAGACCCGGAGAGCTATCCATCCGGGCAGCCCATCGCCTTCCCCCACAACCAGCACGCGGGGATGGAGGAAGGGCAGAACCAGATGAACTGCCAGTATTGCCACTTCTCCGCGGAGCGATCCTTCAGCGCCGGACTTCCGCCCACGGAGCTGTGCATGGGGTGCCATCAGGTCATCGAAGGTGTCACCGATTCCGCCCAGGCGGAGATCGACAAGCTGCAGGGCTACTGGGAGCGGGGTGAGCCCATCCCGTGGGTGCGGGTCTACAAGATCTCGGACCACGCGAACTTCCCCCACATGCGCCACGTGAACGCCGGCCTGGATTGCACGGAGTGTCACGGGCAGGTGCAGAACATGGCGGTCCTCTACGAGCGGGACCCCGCCTGGGGCGGCGACAACATGGGTTGGTGCATCGACTGCCATCGCGACAGCGATGCGTCCATCGACTGTTCCGCCTGCCACTACTGAGGGACGGATATGACCGAAGGACTCAAGCGGCGGGACTTCCTCAAGGTGCTGGGTGTCACCAGCGCCGGGGCGACCCTCACCGGATGCTCCACCGAAGGTGTCGAGCGCTACATCCCCTACGTGACCGCCCCGGACCAGATCGTCCCGGGCATCGCCACCTGGTACACCTCCGTCTGCAACGGCTGCTCCGCCCAATGCGGCATGTGGGTGCGCAACCGCGAAGGCAAGGTCGTGAAGGTGGAGGGGAACGAGCGGCATCCCGTCTCCGGGGGCGCCCTCTGCTCCCGGGGCCACGCCACCCTCCAGCACCTCTACAACCCGGATCGCTTCGCCGGGCCCATGGCGCGACAGGACGGCACGCTCCAGGCCATCACCTGGGAGGAGGCCGAGCAGATGCTGGCAGAGCAGATCCAGGCCGCCGGCGGAAACGTCCACCTCATCCATGGGCACATGGGCCCGACGCTCACCGGTCTCGTGGACGCCTTCCTGCAGGGCGTGGGCGGCGCCCGCACCGAGTACCAGGCCCTCTCCGAGGCGCCGCTCCGCGAGGCCATGCGCATCGCCTTCGGCGTGGACGAGCTGCCCCACTACGAGTTCGAGGCGGCTGACTTCGTTCTCTCCCTGGGAGACGACTTCCTGGAGACCGGTGCCTCGCCGGTGGCCTACGGCCGCGGCTTCGCCCGCTTCTCCGGGGAAGAGGACGGCGAGAAGGGTCGGTTCGCCTTCGCCGGGCCTCGCCTCTCGCTCACGGGCCTGAACGCCGACGACTGGCTGCCCATCCGCCCCGGCTCCGAGGCCGCACTGGCGCTGGGCATGGCCTCGGTCGTCGCCGACTCCAGCGCGGCGGCGGGTCCCTATGCCTCCCTCCTGGAGTCCTACGACGTCGAGTCGGCCGCCGAGGCCACCGGCATCGACGCCGACACCATCCGGGAGATGGCGCAGCGCTTCGCCGCCGGTCCCAGCCTGGCGCTGGGTCCGGGCGTCGGCGCGCATCACCGGAACGCCACCGCGGCCCACCTCGCCGTGCTGGTCCTCAACCAGGTGGCAGGCAACGTGGGCGAGACGCTCCACCTCTCCGGTGGACCCAGCTCCGCCTCGGCGCCCTATGCCGGGATGGAGGCCGCCATTCGCGCCATGGCCGGCGGCCAGGTGGGTGTGGCCATGGTCCACGGCGCCAACCCGGCCTACGAGCTTCCGGACGCGTCGGGCTTCAACGACGCCTTCTCCGGCGTGGGCTTCAAAGTCTCCTTCGCCTCCGCGCCCGACGAGACGACGGCGCTGGCCGATCTGGTGCTTCCGGACCGGCACTTCCTGGAGGCGTGGGGTGACTCCACCCCTCGGTTCGGCGTCATGGCCATCCAACAGCCGGCCATGCAGCCCGTGCCCTACTTCGACAGCAAGGCCACGGCCGACGTCCTGCTTTCCGTGGGGCGCCAGTTGGGGACGGACCTGGGGGCCGAGTCCTTCTACGACTACCTGCGCGCCGCGCACCAGGAGCGCACCGGTCTCTCCGGCGCCGACTTCGAGCTGGCCTGGCAGGCGTCGCTGCGGGACGGGGTCATCGAGACCGGCGACGCTCAGGATGCGGCGCCGGCCGAGCTCCAGGCCCCCGACGCTGCCCTCACCTTCGACGCACCCGAGCTGGACGGCGACGGAGACCTGACCCTGGTGGTCTATCCGTCCTCGCGATTCGGGGCGGGCGAGTTCGCCAACAGCCCCTGGCAGCAGGAGCTTCCGGACCCCGTCTCCAAGATCATGTGGCACTCATGGGTGGAGATGAATCCCGCCACCGCCGAGGCCCGCGGCCTCCGGGAGGGCGACATGGTCTCCGTCTCCTCGCCGCACGGTGAGGTGGAGGTGCCCGTCTGGCTCTACCCGGGCATCCGCGAGGACACGGTGGCGCTCTCCATGGGGACCGGACACACGAACTTTGGACGCTTCGCCACCGACCAGGGCGTGAACGCCATCACCTTGCTGCCGGCGGTGGCAGAGCAGCCCTCGGGGGCCTTCGTCACGCTGGCCACCACCGTCACCGTGGCGCCCACGGGACAGGGCCGTCGCCTGGCCACC
>CAKZOQ010000622.1 GCA_937136445.1 uncultured Gemmatimonadota bacterium | reverse complement strand
GATCAGGCGCGGCGCGGCTGGCTGCGTCCGGACGACGTGCTCAACACCCGCTCCGCCGACGACTTCGCGGCGTGGCTGGCGCGTCGAAGCTCGTGAGACGTCGCGCTTCGTGACCGTCCTGGTCCTGGACGTCCTCCTCCTGGTGGGGGGAATCGGCGTCCTCTACTTCGGCGCGGAATGGCTGGTGAGCGCCGCCGCGCGCCTGGCCACCACCCTGGGGATCAGCCCCATGGTGGTGGGGCTGACGGTGGTGTCGCTCGGGACGTCGGCGCCGGAGCTGGTGGTCTGCCTCCTGGCGGCCATGGGCGGGAACTCGGAGCTGGCCATCGGGAACGTCATGGGTTCGAACCTGGCCAACATCGGGCTCATCCTGGGGGTGACGGCGCTGGTGCGGCCCCTGGACGTGGCGGCGCGGGTGGTGTGGCGGGAGGTGCCCCTCATGCTGGTGGCGACGTTGGCGCTCTACCCCCTGGCGTGGGACGGCCGGCTCACGCGGGGCGACGGTGTGATCCTCCTCCTGGGTCTGGTGGCCTACCTCTGGTTCGTCTTCCGCTCGGTGGACGACGAGGCTCCGGAGATCCTGGACGAGTACGAGGACTTCATGGAAGCCTCCAGCCACATCCGGGCGGGCCTGCCCTGGCGGGACATCCTCCAGCTCCTGGCCGGGGCCGGGGCGTTGGTGGTGGGAGGCTGGGCCATCGTGGAAGGCGCCGTGGCCGTGGGGACGGATCTCGGGGTGTCCCAGGTGGTCATCGGGCTCACGGTCGTGGCGTTGGGCACCAGCCTCCCGGAGCTGGCGACGGCGCTGGTGGCGGTCCTGCGGACCGAGGCCGACATCGCCGTGGGCAACATCATCGGGTCGAACATCTTCAACATCTTCGCCATTCTGGGCGCCACCTCCTTCCTGGAGCCCATGGAGATCGGGCGGTATGTGCTGGTGCGGGAGCTGCCGGCGGTTCTGGTGCTCTCCTTCCTGGTTGTGCCGTTCCTGTGGACCGACTGGCAGATCCGGCGGTGGGAGGGGGCGGTGTTGGTTTGTTCATACCTCTCCCTAGGCTTCTGGCTGCTGTGACGCGTCATAGCAGGTGCAGGGCGTCGTTGGGCTGCGGTCTCGCTCGCTGCGAAAGGGCGTGTGCCCTTCCTCGCTCGACTCGCCTTGCCCGCCTACCCCTGCACCCACCCTGACGCCTACCCGGGTGGGTCTTCGAAACCCGGACGGCGGGCTCGGGGCTGCGCCCCATCGCCTTCCTACAGGAGGCCTTGATGGCTGAGTTCGGGCAGGAGTTCCTTCAATGGTCCCGGGACTACCTCCAGGAGCAGTACCTGCCGAAGATCGAGCGGTGTCTGGAGCGGCTCGACGCGGAGGACCTCTGGTGGCGGCCTGACGAGGCGTCGAACAGCGTGGGGAATCTTGTGCTCCACCTCGCCGGGAACGCTCGGCAATGGATCGTGGCGGGGGTGGCGGCGCGGGAGGACCTGAGAGAGCGGGCGGCGGAGTTCGCCGCCGACGGGGGCGGCGAAAGCGAGTGGACCGGGGAGCGCCTCCTGGCTCACCTGGACGACGCCCTCCGCGAGGTCGACGACGTGCTGGCGGAGCTGGACCCCACGGCGCTGGACGAGCCCCGGGTGATCCAGGGGATGGAGACCACCGTCCTCGGCGCCGTCTACCACGTGGTGGAGCACTTCGCCATGCACACCGGCCAGATCCTCTGGGTCACCAAGGCGCGCAGCGGCGAGGGGCTGGGGTTCTACACCGAGGACCCCGACGGGACCATCCGCACCCACTGGTGAGACACCGGGCTCGGCGTCGCCCGCCTGCACGCCGGAGGCGCCTCAGTCTTCGAAGCCCCGCACGGCCCGGAGGTGCGTGAACTCCTCCGCCATCCCCGTGTTCAGCCGCTCCGCCGACCAATTCGCCAGGGGAGAGTCCACCTTCCCCCAGTCGTTCCGCGACACCCGGCACACCTCGGCGTAGTCGCAGAAGGTGCAGTCCTTCTCCTCGTCGGTGGGGAGGAAGCGCCCGGCGGCCACGGC
Source organism: uncultured Gemmatimonadota bacterium (assembly GCA_937136445.1). Taxonomy (GTDB): domain Bacteria; phylum Gemmatimonadota; class Gemmatimonadetes; order Longimicrobiales; family Gaopeijiaceae; genus JAJCZZ01. Next base: position 7,252 of record CAKZOQ010000622.1, on the reverse strand, counting down.
CTCCAGGAGAGGTCCCAGGAGCCCGGACACGGGGGCCAGCGCCTCCCGCGGGAAGGGGAAGGCCTGGTTCTCTCCCCGCCGGGTGGGAAAATGGTAGGCGCCGCCCACCACGTCCCGCCGGAGGAAGTGCTCCGCGGCCAGGGCGTAGAGGGCGTGCTGGAGCCGACGGCCTCCGTGGAAGACGCCGTTGCCGGCATAGCCGTACGCCTTCCCCGTCTTGTAGTCGACGACGTGGAGCCCCTCCAGGTCCTCGTCCACCCGGTCCACCGCACCCCGGAGTCGGATGGTGCCCCCCTCCACCTCGATGGGGAGTGGCGGATCCTCACCGAAGCCGAAGCCCAACTCCAGCCGGACCCACTGGGCGCCCTCGTCCCGGACCATCCGGACGAAGGACCGCACGTCCTCCCGGAGGCCCGCCTCTTCCCGCCGACGCACGCCGGCACCCGGCGACGGGATCTCCGCCCGGGTCTGCTCCAGGGCGCGCTCCAGCGCCTGAAGCGCCACCTCTTCCAGCCCTGGATCCGCCGTCCCGATGCCCCCATCCCGGGCCTCCCGGAGGGCCCGCTCGAAGACGTCGTGAAGAAGGGCGCCCCGCACCAGCGGGTCCAGCCACCGGTCCGGATCCAGCTCGAGATCGTCGGGGGCGCGGACCTTCAGGACCGAGTCATAGAGGTAGCGCAGGCCGCAGGTGCCCAGCTTCTCCAGGCGGCTCGCCGAGAGGGTCGGGCCGTCGGGGGCTCGAGGGTCGAGCCGCTCCGGCAGGGGCGAGACCACGCCGTGGTAGGGTCCGGGCGACCCGGCCCTTCGGGCGCGTTGCGCGTCCAGGCCTCGATCCAGCCCCGGGAAGGAGGCGCGGACGGCATCCAGCCCCGAGCGGAGGATGCCATCGTCATCCAGCGCCCTCATCCAGAGGTCGGCGTCATCGAGGGAGGTGGTGTCGGGAGCCGGGAGGGCACAGGCGGCGGCGCCCAGCTCCTGGTGGAGCTCTTCGAAGGAAAGGGCCGGGTTCCGCTCCCGGAGCCGCAGCAGGTGCAGGAGGAGGGACGAAGGCTGCACCACCCGACCCTCGGCTGCGCTCCAGGAGGCGTACCCGGCGGTGAGGGAGCCCCGGAGGCGGGCCAGGAAGGCCGCCATCCGGAAGGTCCGTTCCCGGAGGAGGTCCGTCCCGGTGGGCAGATCCCCGGGCAGCGCCCGGCGATCCCGGTCCAGGAGGACGGGGTCCTGGGTCTGGGGGCCCGGCACCCGGTCGGCGTCCAGCCCCACCAGGAAGAGGTGGGGCCGGCCCGTGTAGCCGCCGTGGTCCAGATCCGCCAGGTGCAGGTGGCCTCCCTCGGAGCGCCAGGGCGCGCCGCGGTCGTCGGCGGTCCGGGGAGCCGGCTCCGGCGCCCGCACCCGGATCTCCAGGTGGCGACGCAGGATGGTCACGGCCGCCTGGAAGTCGGTGCGCCGGCGCAGCGTGACCTCCACCCGCTCCAGCACCGACTGGAGCTGTTCCAGCGCCGCGGCGTCGGCGCCGTCTCCCGGGGCCACCTTGCGCAGGAAGGCCCGGAGCCCGGAGGCGAGCTCCGAGGGCGAGACCGGAGGACCCGCCTCCCCCAGGCGGTCCGGCACCGACGGGGTCGCTCGCAGCGCCGGGAAGAGGATGTTGCGGAGGGCCTGGAGCTCGGAGCGGGTGCGCTCCAACCGTCGCTGGAAGCGCGCCTCACCCTCGTGCCGACCGGCGGTCATGTCGTCCAGCGCCGCCAGCGCCCCTCGGATCTGCGTGCGGTAGCGGAGGCGTCCCCAGCCGATGCGGAGTCGCCGGAACCGACGCGCCAGGTCCGCCGGGGCGTGCTCGCCCCGCCCGCTTCCAGGCCGGAGATCGCCGGCCTCCAGGAGCCGTCGGATGGGGGCGGCCTGGAAGCCCTCGGCGATCCAGTCCAGGTAGGTCCGGACCACCCGGCCCGGGCGGGTCCGCTCCACCGGGAGGCCCACGGCGTAGGTCACGGGAATGCCCAGCCGGGACGCGAGCTCGTGGAGGGTCGAGCCGTAGGCCGCGGCGTCCGGTGTGACGAGCTCCACCTCGTCCCAGCGGAGCTCCCGCGCCTGGATGCGGCGGAGGACGGCCCGAAGCTCCTCGGAGACGGAGGCCGCATGCACCAGCTCTACGGAGACCGGCTCCTCGGGTTCGGCCGGCGCGTCGTCGACGGCGTGGAGCCAGGAGAGCTCACCTTCGGCGCCGGTGGAGGACCAGAGGAGCGACCGCGGCGCTTCGAGCCCGCGGACCGGGTCCGTCTCCAGGACCCCGGCGCCCAGCTCCTGGAGGGCCTCCACCACCCGGCCGGAGAGCCCCCGCACCGAGAGCCCCGGCAGGAGGGCCACCACCTGGCCGCCCAGCGCACTCCGGGCCACCTGGGGATCGCCGTCCAGGATCTCCAGCGTGTGGATGAGGACGGCGGCCGTGTCGGCCCGGCGTCGCTGGGTGAGGAGGGCGGCGTGGCGGTCCAGCATGCGCGCCAGGAGCCTTCGTTTCTCCCTGTCGGCCAGCGGCGCCCGGCGCACCGCGTCGGCGTCGATGCCGTGCAGGCGCAGTGCCTTCACCGCGTCGTGGACCGCTTCGCGGAAGCCCACACCCTCGGCCAGCTCCCGGAGGCGACCCGACCCGTCGGCGCCGGGGAGCGCCTCGTCCAGCGCCTCGTCCAGGAGGGCCTGTTCTTCGAAGGCGTCCAGGACCTGCAGCCCGGCGCGGTCCAGTGCGTCCCGGGCGATGCGGAGGGCCAGGGGACGCACCGTGGTGACCTCGAAGCCCACCCAGCCGTCCACGGATCGGGCCAACCGCCGGAGGAGCTCCCGCCCTACGCCGGCGTTGGGCGCCACCAGGAGCTTCCGCTCCAGGGGGTAGCGACGATTCAGGGTGGCGAGGGAGCGGAGAAGGGCGGAGTCGGGAGCCATGGCCGGGAAGATAGGCCCACGGGCCCAGGGGTGGGAGGCGAGCCCACGGCAATCCCCTGGGGGCTGGGCCGTATCCTTCGCCGGCCCCTCTCTCGCCCCCGACCCCACCCGACCATGCATCTTCCCGCCCGTCTCGCCGGACTCGCCGCTGCGCTGGGTCTCCTCGTGCCCGGCGCCGTCGCCACCATCCCACCCACGGACGCCCACATCCAGGAGGCCCCCATCATGACCGACTCGTCCCAGGAGCACCCCGGCGTCCAGGTCGTCCACCTGGACGAGGTGCGGGAGGACCGGGCGGCCCACGGCCGGCCCTGGCAGGAGTTCCTCCGGGTGCCGGAGCTCTTCGCCGGGCTCTACGAGATCCCCGCCGGTGGGGAGGATCCGCAGGGGCCCCACGACGCCGACGAGGTCTACCACGTCCTCTCGGGGCGGGCGGTGCTGATGGTGGAGGACGAGCCCCACCCGGTGCGGGCCGGGTCGGTGATCTACGTCGCCAAGGAGCTGGACCACCGCTTCGTGGAGATCACGGAAGACCTGTCGGTGCTGGTCTTCTTCGCGACTCCGCCGGGGGACGGCTAGGGAGGACGTAGAAAGGGGCCGGCGAAAGCTCACCGACCCCTCCCTCGGGCCTCCCCTCCAGAGAAGTGCCCGTGTTCACCTGGTGGGATGCGCGCCATCGCCCCGGGGGTTGCCCGGGGGGCCAGGCCAGGGTCGAGCGGCGGCGACTCCAGCCAGCCCCGCCTGTTCGTTTTGACGAACTCGAAGGGCGTCCGGTAGACTCGCCCATGACCGATGACGACCGCGTCCGGGAGGTCCAGCGCCTCTACCCGCTCCTCTACTTCGCCTGCCACGACTCGCACGCCCGCGACGACGGCCTCGGCGAGAGCGATCTGCGCCTCCTGCATCACATCGACGGCGGGGCGGATGTCTACGCCTCCCGGCTGGCGCGCCACCTCGATCTGTCCCGATCCCGGGTCTCCGAAGCGCTGGCGAAGCTCGAGGGTGCCGGACTGATCGAGCGGTCCCCGGCCTCCGGCGGCCGCAAGCGCATCCGGCTCACGGAGCGCGGTAGGAGCGCGCTGGAGTCGGAGGACGGTCTCGACCCGGTAGCGATCCGAGCCATCCTCGACCGGATGGCCCCCGCCGAACAGGAGCAGGTCCTCGAGGGCCTCCGGCTGTTGGCCGACGCCGTACGGGCCGGCGCATGAAGCGGATGCTCCGTTGGGGCGGGACCGGCGTGGCGGTCCTGGTCTTCACCGTCGCCGTCGTATGGGCGGTCGGCTCGCAACTCCCCGTGGAGCACCGGGCCAGCGGGACCCGAACCGTCCCCGCCGACATCGACCTCGTGTGGGACAGGGTCGAAGATGTGCAGGGGTGGCCGGAGTGGCAGGAACTGGAGGTCCAACCCCTCGGGGAGGACTCGGCGCGCGTCCGGCAGGATGGCGAGACCCTTCTCTACCGACTGGAACGCCCCGCCCCCCGGACGCTCGTGACCCGGATCGTCGGCGAGGACCTCCCCTTCGGCGGCGCCTGGACCTGGAGCGCAGCCCCGGCGGGAGATGGGACCACCGAGGTCACCATCGTCGAAGACGGCGAGGTCTACGACCCCATCTACCGCTTTTTCTCGCGGTACGTCTTCGGCCACGAGGCCAGCATCCGCCGGGCCCTCGACGCCCTCGAGGCATCCTTTGCCGACCAGCGCTGACCGCGCCCTGCCGCGGGCAACCGCCGAGGTGCCCTCGCCGCCGACTAGTCCTGATCCGCTCGTCCCCGCGCATACGAGCCCACGCACCGGGCCGCGCCCGGCGCACGCCGAGACTGCTTGGTCGTGTAGCCGCCGTCGGCGAGGATCGTCTGGCCGGTGATCCACCACCCGTCGCTGACGAGGAACCGGACCAGCGGAACCATGTCGTCCACGTCGGTCAATCCCGTGCTGGAGAACGGACTCAGGTCGACCGCGCTGCTGTGGTACGCCACCGCATCCTCGGACTCCTGCCGTAGAAGAACGGCGTGTCCATCGGCGAACGGCCTACCGACGATCAGGGGCGCCCCGACGGTGTGGCATTCACTCCCCTTGAGCCGACCCTCTCCACCGTCACGTCTCTCCAGTGGCGCCTAACGACCGATGGCCGACCCCCGCTCCCGCGGGCGTCGGCCATCGTACGCGGAGGATTCCCGACGGTGCCCAGCACCGTGGCGCGAAGCGCCGCACGGGAATCCGCAGCCGATGACGCGACACGCCAACGAGCGTGTCGCGTCATCGCCTACTTCACGAAGAGCATGTCCCGGTAGGTCGGCACCGGCCACAGGTCATCCGGCACGATCCGCTCCAGCCGGTCCACCACGTCCCGGACCTCGGTGAGCGCCGGGATGATGTTCTCGCGCATGTGTTCCGCTTTGGAGACCACGTCGTCGCCACCCAGCTCCTGGTTCTGCTCCGCCAGGACGTCGAGCTTCTCGGTGAGCCGGTCGATGAGGTCGCTGACCCGCTCGGCCGTCTTGAGAACGCCACCGGCCTTCATCCCCAGCTCGTCCGCGTTCTCCGCCGTCTCGAGGAGCTTGCCGAGGTACCGCACGGCCGCCGGGAGGACCATGGTCTGGGCCATGTACTGTCCGGTCTCGCCCTCGATGTTGATGGTCATGAAGTACTGCTCGACGAAGATCTCGTAGCGGGACTCCAGCTCCCGCCGCGAAAGGACGCCGTACTTCTCGAAGAGCTCGGCGTTCTTCTCTTCCACCATCCGCGGGAGGGCGTCCATGGTGCTTCGGAGGTTCAGGAGGCCACGCTCCTCCGCCTCCTCCACCCACTCGTCCGAATAGTTGTCGCCGTTGAAGATCACCTGCTTGAAGCCATGGATCTCGTCGGCCAGCAGGCTCTGCAGCGCCTCATCGAAGTCGGTGCCGCCCTCCATCTTCTCCTCCAGCGCCGAGCACATCTCGTCGATGGATTCGGCGACGATGGTCATGAGGACCGTCGCCGGGAAGGACACGCTGACGGAGGAGCCCACGGCCCGGAACTCGAACTTGTTGCCCGTGAAGGCGAAGGGAGACGTCCGGTTCCGGTCGCCCGCATGCTTCGGGAGCTGGGGCAGGACGTCCACCCCGAGGCCCATGAGGCCGCTCTCCCGCGAGCTCGTAGCCTCGCCCGCCTCGGCGATCTGCTCGAAGATGTCCTGGAGCTGATCCCCCACGAAGGCGCTGATGATGGCTGGCGGTGCCTCGTTGGCGCCCAACCGGTGGTCGTTTCCGGCGTTGGCCACCGCCACCCGGAGCAGGTCCTGGTGCCGCGCCACCGCCCGGAGGACGGCGGAGCAGAAGAAGAGGAACTGCATGTTGTCGTGCGGCGTGGCGCCGGGCTCCAGCAGATTCTGCTCGGCGTTGCCGAAGGAGAAGTTCAGGTGCTTGCCGGAGCCGTTCACGCCCTGGAAGGGCTTCTCGTGCAGCACGCAGACCATGCCGTACTTCCGGGCGACCCGGCGGAGCGTGGACATGGTGAGCTGCTGGTGATCGGCAGCCTGGTTGGCATCCTCGAAGATGGGGGCCATCTCATACTGCCCCGGCGCCACCTCGTTGTGGCGGGTGGTCACCGGTACGCCCAGACGGTAGAGCTCCAGCTCCACCTCGTTCATGTACTCCAGGACGCGCTCGGGGATGGAACCGAAGTAGTGGTCGTCCATCTCCTGGCCCTTCGGCGGCTTGGTGCCGAAGACGGTGCGGCTGGCCGTCACCAGGTCCGGACGGCGGTAGAAGAACTCCTCGTCGATGAGGAAGAACTCCTGCTCGCAGCCCAGGGTCGCACGCACCGGGAGCGGCTCGGAGCCGAAGAGCTCAAGCGCCCGACGGGCGTGCTTGTCGAGGACATGCATGGCCCGGAGCAACGGCGTCTTCTTGTCCAGCGCATCCCCCGCCCACGACGCGAAGGCCGACGGGATGCAGAGGTAGGCACCGCCGGGGCCCTCCACCAGGAAGGCGGGAGAGGTGGGATCCCAGGCGGTGTACCCCCGGGCCTCGAAGGTCTGACGCAGGCCACCGGAGGGAAAGGAGGAGGCGTCGGGCTCCCCCTGGACCAGCTCCGTACCGCTGAACTCCGTGAGGGCCCGACCGTCGCCGGTGGGCTTCAGGAAGGAATCGTGCTTTTCGGCGGTGAGGCCGGTGAGGGGCTGGAACCAGTGGGTGAAGTGGGTGGCACCTCGCTCCATGGCCCAATCCTTCATGGCCACCGCCACCCCGTCGGCCACCGAGGGGTCCAGCTCGTCGCCGCTCTGAATGGTGGCGAGGAGGGCCTTGTACTGGGGCTTGGGAAGCCGGGCCTTCATCTCAC
>CAKZOQ010000621.1 GCA_937136445.1 uncultured Gemmatimonadota bacterium | reverse complement strand
CCGTCACCATCGTCCACGGCACCGTGAGGAAGTGGTCGAAGACGTCCAGGTAGATCAGGTCCCAGCGCTCGTCGGTGCTGCGCAGAAAGACCCGGGCGTCGTCGTGGGTCACCGAGATGCCGGGGTAGTCACCCTCGCCGTAGGCGAAGTACGCCCGGGCCAAACGGGTCACGACGGGATCGATCTCCACCACGTCGATCTCCATGGAAGGCCGGCGGCGGCTGAGCGCCACCGGAAGTGAAAGCGCGGCGCCTCCCAGCACCAGCGTCCGGTTCAGCCGCGGCTCCATGGGTTCCAGCAACGTCGCGCTCATCCGGGCGTACTCGTGGGCCGGCATGCCCGTGTCGACGTACTCCGCCGAGGACGATCCGCCGTTCTGCCACAGCTCCCGGACACGGCGTCCGTCGCTCCACGTCCGCTCCGTGACCTGGACCGATGCGTGGAGCGTCTGGGTCCGGACCAGCACGTCCTCCGCCGACCCCGAGGTCATCCACCCCAGGGCGCCCACCGCCAGCGCCGCCACCCCCAGCGCTGCCCGCTCCACCGGGCGACCCAGGATCCATCCCGCCACCAGGGCCAACAAGAACAGGAAGGACCCAGTGAGCCCCATGAGGACCGGAAGAGGAAAGGCGGGCAGCAGGAAGAACCCGGTGACGAAGGAGCCCAGGATGGAGCCGGCCGTGGTGGCGGCGCTGACGTCCCCGGCGCGGCGGCCGATGCTCCCCAGGCTCTCGGTGTCGGCGCGGACCAGGTAGGGCACGACGGCGCCCAGGCAGAGGACGGCGGGGGCGAAGAGGACCAGGGCGCTGGCCACCGCTCCGGGAATGAAGCCCAGCCAGCTCCGGGCCGCCCAGGGAAAGCTGCCGGCCACCAGCGGGATCACCGAGGCGAAGCCCGCCGCCGTCAGCACCGCCGGGAGGGGGATCCGGCCGCCGTCCGCCCACCGTCCCCCCAGATGGCTCCCCAATGCCAGGGCGGCGAGTATGGTCCCGATGACCGCCGTCCAGGGCACGGCGGAGAGCCCATACACCGGGGCGATGAGCCGGGCGCCGGCGATCTCGATGGTCAGCACGGCGAAGCCCGAAGCGAAGGCCACGAAGAAGAGCCCCAAACGACGGAGCCCGGTGGGGCGAGGGCCCGGAGTCGGGGCTGGGTCGGGGGCGACCTCGGGGGTGGGCGGCTCGGTCATGCCGGAAGGTCGGCGCGGCCCCGGGGGCCGGGAAGCCCCACCGGCATCACCCCACCAACTGGAAGACGTCCAGGATCTCCTGGAGGGTGGTCCGGCCCCGATCCCGGGCGTACCACCGACGGACCTCCTTGTAGCGTTCGTCCGACGGCATCTTCAGGCCCTCGTTCAGCACCCAGTCCTGGATCTCCTCCGGACGCGGGCCCCACCACCCGATCTCCTGGAAGTCGGCGTCGTAGACGATGACCACCGGGATGGACCGGCTGGTACCACCGGTGAGATGCCCGTCCATGAGGTCCGGGTTCTCGTCCCGCGACAGCACCCGGAACTCCCATCCCACCGCCTCCGCCAGGCGGGCCACCACCGGGAGCGTGTTCACCGCATCGCCGCACCAGTCCTCGGAGAGGGCCAGGAGATTCCAGTCGGCGCCCTGCTCCCGGGCCCGCGCCACGAATTCCTCGGGGAGGCGGACCCGCTCCCAGACCCCACGCCAGAGCTCCGCATTCTCCTCGACGAGCTCCAGGTAGGCCGGGAAGTCCGGGGCGGCGTGGTAGCGGTGGGAATCCATGGGATGGCACAACGGCGTGAGAGGGATCGGTGCGACCAAACCCGGACGCCCCCCGGCGGGTTCCGTCAGAATCCAGACCCCGGTGGCGTTGATCCCATGAAGCGACCGACCCCACCACCTGGAGCCCGTCATGCGACACCCGCCCGTGCTCGCCCTCCTACTGGCCCTCTCCTGCATCGCCGCGATCCCCCGAACCAGCCAGGCCCAGTCCGTGGAGCTGGGACTGCGAGCCGGCCTCCACCGGGCCACGGTGGCGTGGGATCCCACCCCCCTGGGCGACGGCCTGGAGAGGGTGGAGCCTCGATACACCGTCACCGCCGGCGGCCGGATGTCAGTCGCACTCCCCGGCGGATTCCGCCTGGCGGCCGAGCTCCTCCGCACGAGCCGAGGCTTCCGGGAGGTCCAGACCAATGGCGACGAGACACTCCTGGACGTGACCTACCTGGAGCTTCCCGTCCTCCTCTCACGCCGCTTCAGGACGGTGGGCCCCGTCCGCCCCGAGCTCTTCGTCGGCCCGGCGCTGGCCTGGGAAACGGGGTGCCGGGTGGACGGCTCCGTGCAGGGGCAGGAGGTGTCCTTCGACTGCGACGAGGTGCCCGACGGAGCGGTGGAACGCCGCACCCGGGTCTGGGACGCCGTGGCCGGGCTGTCCCTCCACCTCGGAAACGCTGCAGGGCCGCACGTCGTATGGGATGTGCGCTACCTCCTGGGGCTCACCAACGTCGACGGGGCCCCGGAGATCGACAATCTGAACCTCCGGCACCGCGGTGCGAGCGCCTCGGTGGGGCTCGTCCTTCCGCTGGGGGACGGCAGTTCGTGACCCCGCGGCGGGAGTGGGCCATGGCAGGAGCGTGCGCGGCACCCGGGTGGCGAGCCCTCCGCCGCCGAGCCGCGCCCACCGTCCTCCTCCTGGGCCTCCTGGTTCTTCCGGCCCTGTCGGGCTGCGCCGACGGCCCGATAGCCCCCACGGCTCCCGAGGGTGCGCTGGAGCTGCACCGGCCCTGGGCCCTGGCCGAGGCCGCCGAGGTCGGCATGGACCCCCAGGCGCTGGCCCGAGCCGCCCAGGCCGCCGACGCGACGCCGGCCCTTCGCAGCCTCGTGGTGATCCGACGAGGGCGCCTGGTGCTGGAACGGTACTACGACGGCACCGGCCCCGAGACCCCGGCCGACGGCCGCTCCATCACCAAGAGCGTCGTGTCCCTGCTGACGGGGATCGCGCTGGAGCGAGGCCACCTGAAGGCGCTGGATCAGCCGGTGGCTCCCTTCCTCCGCGACGCCGGGTGGACCGTACGGGCCGAGCTCGACGGCCTCACCGTGGAGCATCTGCTGGCCATGACGGCGGGATTCGACTGGCCGGAGACGAGCCGCGGCCCGGCATTCTACAACGCCTGGGTCGCATCGCCGGATCCGGTGGCCTTCGTCCTGGACCGCCCCCTGGCCGCTCCACCGGGCTCGGCCTTCGCCTACAACTCGGCGGCGGTCCACCTCCTGGGCGTGGTGCTGGAAGAGGCCACCGGACGCTCCCTTCCGGTATGGGCCGACGAGGTCCTCTTCGGCCCCCTGGGAATGGTGGGCGCGGTGTGGGAGCCTTCCGCCGACGGACGGGTGAATGGCGGCTCGGGGCTGGACCTCCGCCCCCGGGACCTAGCCCGGCTGGGCCAGCTCCTCCTCCAGGGGGGGTGGTCGGGGGACCGGTCGGTGGTGCCCGAGCCCTGGGTGGATCGCTCGACGCACCGAGGGTTCACCTGGGCCGCCGACGGGGGTGCGGTGGGGCGCGTGAGCTACGGACTCCTCTGGTGGGTGGACCTGGCTCGGGACGCCTACTTCGCCGAGGGCTATCGGGGCCAGTTCCTCTACGTCGTTCCGGACATGGAGATGGTGGTGGTGGCGACCTCGGCCCTTGGGGGCCTCCTTCCCCCCGGGGAGCAGCGCGAGGGCGTGGCCTCCCTGGTTGTGGACCGGGTGCTCGAGGCGGTGCCATGAGAAGCGCGCTCTTCCTGGTCCTAGGCCTCGGTCTGGCCCTGGCGATCCCTGGCGTCGGGATCCTCGCACTGGAGGCCCAGCAGACGGACCCGGCCACCGGCCTCCGCGGACGCATCGTGGATGCCCGCTCGGGGGTGTCGCTGGAGGGGGCATGGGTCACCGTGGAGCCGGCTCCGGGAGGACTGCTGCCCACGGCCGACGGCACCGGGCGACTCACCGACCGATGGAACCGCTCCACCGACGAGGCCGGCTGGTATCGCTTCCCCGCCCTCCCGTCGGGGCGCTACCTCCTGCACGTGCAGCGCCTCGGCTACCGATCCACCACGGTGGAGGTGGACTACCACGGTTCCGCACGGCCCCGCATCTCCGTGGGCCTCCGCTTGGCCCCGGTGGAGTTGGAGCCCCTCACGGTCGTGGGCCATCGCCCGGACCCGCTCCCGCCACGGGGGCCACGGGCTCGGGAGGAGAGAAACGAGGAGCGGGTCCAGGCCGAACGCCTCCGCCAGCTCCGGGACCTCACCCCCGACGCCCGCACCCTCACCTCCTCGGATCTCGTGGAGGCCGGCACCCTCGGAGAGACCGATCTCCTGCGCGCGCTCCACCGCCTCCCGGGCGTGGCGGCGGCCGACGACTGGTCTGCGGAGCCCTGGACCCGGGGGGCCCACTGGGACGAGACCCGGATCTTCTACGACGGGCTTCCCCTCCGGAACCCCGTCCACGCCGGAGGCGCCTTCACCTCCGTGAGCCCGGACGCGGTGGGTGCGGTGTCCTTCCACCCCGGAGTCCGGCCCGTGGACGGGGACGGTTCCGCCGCCGGCGCAGCGGCCCTCACCAGTCGCTCCGCCGCCGGCCGCGAAGAGTCCGGCGCCGTGGCCCAGCTCTCCGTCTTCAGCGCCCGCCTCTCCACGGAGCTGCCCCTGGGACCGGGCCGGGGCCTGGCCCTCTCGGGACGACACACCTACGTCCACCACCTCACTGACGAGACCCGCACCGGGAACGAGATCCCCTTCAGCTTCTCGGACCTGAGCGGCCGCTGGGACCACACGCTGGGAGAGGAGGCCTCTCTGGAGGTGGCTGGCCTCGTCACGCGGGACCGGCTCTGGGGCGACCTGGAGGACGAGCTGAAGGGGATCCGGGGATCGTGGGGGAACGCCCTGGCCCGTGGCACGGTGGAGCTGCGCCGGCGGGGCCTGCGCACCCGACTGACGCTGGGTGCCGTGCGCTACGCAGCCAACCTGGAAGAGGCATCCTTCGACGCCACCGACCCGGCGCTGGAGACGGCGGTGCAGCCCCCACCCCTCCACAACCGGGTGGGCACCGACCAGATCCGCGCCACCGTGGCGCCCCGCACCCGTGACGGCACGCCGCCCCCCTGGACGGTGGGCTGGGAACGCCTGGACACCCGGACCTCCTACGACGGGCCGGCGCCGTGGCCCTACCCGGGCAGCGTGGACGCCGGCCACCTCCAGGAGGAGTCCGCCCTCGGGCGTCACGCACTCTGGGGGACGACGCGGGTCCGCCTGGCCCCTGCCTGGGAACTCTCGGTGGGCGGACGCC
>CAKZOQ010000620.1 GCA_937136445.1 uncultured Gemmatimonadota bacterium | reverse complement strand
CACCCCCGACGGGCGCCCGATGGGGCTCCCCGGCGGCATCTCCGGTGCCTCCGGTGCGTCCCCGGGCTCCCAGTCCCGCTCGGTGAAGCGACCGATCTCTCCGATGAGCATCCGGTAGTGGGCCCGGTCCCCCGCCTCGGCGCCATCGGACTCCCGGGAGAGCCAGACCGCCAGGTCGTCGAGCTCCGCCTGGGTCACGGCCCGCACCTGGGGCATGGGCGCCCGGTGGGCGAGCATCATGAGCCGCTCCACCAGCGCCCGCTCCACCGCCCGGCCGACCTCCGCCTCGTAGGCATCGGCCGGCTCCACGCCGAAGGTGCCGTCCCGCGCCGCCTCCAGGACCTCGGCGAGGCTGGGCAGCTCGGGCTCGAGCGCGCTCTGCTGCACCAGGCGGGCGGCGCGCTGCGGGTGCAGGAGCAGGCTCAGGGTGGCGTCCGATGCCGCCGCCGCCGGCGCCACGGCGTCGAAGACCAGCCCCGTGTGTCGCTGGAAGAGCTCCTGGTGGGGGCTGTAGCCCGGCGGCCGGGGCGGGAGCGTCGCCAGGACTGCTCTCGGCAGGGTCAGCTCCTGGGGGTGGATGGTGCGGAGGACGGACTCCAGCGCCTCCTCCTGCTCCCCCCGGGGCACGGCGCGCTGCGGCTCCTGGCCGTCGCCACGCATGGCGTAGGTGTAGTACTGCCCTCCGACGATCTTGGTCGTGGCCTCCACCTGGTAGCGGTGGTGCAGGAAGAGGGGAACCAGCGCCTCCTCCATGGTGGCCATGGGCTCGCCCTGCCGGATGGCGCGCTCCCCGAAGCGGTCCAGCGCCACCCGCCGCACCTCCATCATGCGGTCCAGCTCGGCGGAGACGTCGGCCCCGTTGTCCCAGAGGTGGACCTGGGGGTGGGCGGAGCCCGTGGGCCGAGCGTCCTGGTCGGTGAGGAAGGTGATCCCCATCTCCATCCCCTCCTGGAGGATGGCCTCCAGGGCGGCGTCCTCATCGGTGCCCTCGGGGAAGTCGGTGTAGCCGTAGCGGATGGCGACCTCGTCCCAGGCGCCGATCTCGTCGGCGTAGGAGGCCCGCCCCAGGCTCACGTCGTCCCCGTCCAGCTCGACGCGGGGATGGGGGTAGTCCATGACCGACTGCACGCCCTCCCCCACCTGGGCGCTGGCGATGTAGTTGTGGGACAACCCGATGGTATGGCCGATCTCATGGGCGCTGAGCTGGCGGATGCGCTGGAGGGCCATCTCGGGGATGTCCTCCGGGTCCTCGTCCCCGTCCAGGTAGGGCGCCACCAGCCCCTCGCCGAGGAGGTAGTCCTGCCGGACCCGGAGGGAGCCCAGCGTCACGTGGCCCTTCAGGATCTCCCCGGTGCGGGGGTCGCGGATGGAGTTGCCGTAGCTCCAGCCCCGGGTGGACCGGTGCACCCACTGGATGACGTTGTAGCGGGCGTCCATGGGGTCGGCGTCGTCCGGCAGGACCTCCACCTGGAAGGCGTCGATGTAGCCGGCGGCTTCGAAGGCCTGGTTCCACCACCGACCGCCCTCCAGGAGCGCGCTGCGCACGGGCTCCGGGGTGCCGGGATCCAGGTAGTAGACGATGGGCTCCACCGGCGGGCTCATCTCCGCCGACGGATCCTGCTTCTCCAGGCGATGCCGGGCGATGAAGCGCTGGGTCAGGTCCTCGTCGATGGGCTGGGAGAAGTCCATGTAGCTCATGCTACCGTAGCCTGCCCGGGGATCGTGCCGGCGCATCTCGAACTCGCCCATGGGCGGCAGCTCCACGAAGGAGTGGTGCTGACGGATGGTCACGGCCTCGCCGGTGGGGGTGACGCTCTCCACCAGGTTGCCGGGATCGTCGGTGGCGAAGGTGAGGGTCACCTCGATCTCGGTGTTCTGGGGGAAGCCGAGGGTGCGGGGCAGAAAGAGCGCGCTCCGGTCCTCGTCCAGCTCATAGGAGCCCTGCCCGGTCCGGTCCAGGGTCCGGACCACTCCGGTCCAGTCCCGAAGGAGGAAGTCCGTGGCGTCCACCAGGACCCGGTCCCCGGTCTCCGCCTCCACCTGGAAGCCCCAGTGGATGGAGGTGGGGAAGCCGTCGTCCACCGACCTCCGCTCCATCTCTCCCGCCCCCACCGCCCGGTACCCGTAGTTCGGCTCCTCCATGAGCACCCGGGGACCCACCCGCCGGAAGACCACCACGTGCTCGCTGGAGAGGTCCCCGCGGTTCAGGCCGATGTCGTTCTGACCCAGCCCGGCAGGAAGGGAGGTGTAGTGCAGGAGTTCCTCGTCCCAGCGGCCCACCTCCATCCAGAGCGTGCCCTCCGAGGCGTCCCAGTACAGGGGCAGGAAGCCGTCGATGCGCTCCATCCCCTCGGTGTGGGCCTCGATGGTGGGCGGGCCCTCGTCGTCCTCCTGGGCGTGGAGGGCGTCGGTGCCGGCCCCCAGGGTCAGGAGGAGGCTGAACAGGAGCGCCCCGGGGAGGGGTCGGCAACGGAGGTGGTGCGGATCGAGGACGTGGGTCACGCCGGATCTCCTTGGACGGTCGGGTGGGTGCGGCGAACGCAATGTGGGTGCGGCTGGCCGGGTACCGCCAGCCAGGACGCTACTGGATCCGGCCCGGTCCGCAGCGGAGGAGGTTCAGCGCCGCGGGGCCGCCGCCCGGTCCGCCCTCGGAGCTGAGGACCACCTCCCCGTCGAGACCGAGGGAGACGCCCTCGCCCTGGGGCTCCTGGAGCGTGCGGAGGTTCACCGTGCCGTCCTCCTCCAGGCGGAGGGTGTCGCCCTCCAGACGGTAGAAGCGGAGGGCCTCGTAGCTCCGGAGGGCGATGCGCCCCGCCGGGTCCGCGGCCCCGCCGGTGATCTGCCGGGGGAGGATCCGGGGGCCGTCGCTGAGCGCCTGGATCCGCTCCAGGGTGACGGTATCCGGGCGGAGGGGTCCGGGATACCGGTACACCGTCTGGGGGTGGTTGCGGCCCTTGGTCACCGCCAGGACCCGCTCCCCTGGCAGGACCACCAACGCCTCGATGTCCCGCGGGCCTTCCGGGAGGCGCACGGGAAAGACCTCGGCCTCCAGGGTGTCGGGGTCCGCGCCGGATGCCGTCGCAGGGTCGGGCTCCCGGAGGCGAACGACGCGGATGTCCCGCCGCTCCTCGTAGTTGTCCCCCAGGTCGGCGGCGTAGAGGCAGCTCCCGCCTCCGGGGCAGGTGGACAACGCGAGGTCCTCCCAGTCCCGCAAGCGGGGGGAGAGATGCCAGACGCCCTGGAGGGCCCCGACGCGGTCCAGGGCGAACAGCTCAGACCCGCTGTCGTTGTGGGACCAGATGACCTCCGGGTGGTCCAGGCTCACCGCGACGCCGCTGGACTCGCGGAGGTCGTCGGGGAGCTCGACGGCGGTGCGCACCGGACGGCACCCGGGGCCTGCCGTGGCCACGGGCCCGCAGGCCGATGCCGCCAGGACACCGAGGAGGATGCCCCAGCGGAGCCCCTGGAGAACTGGCTTCACGCCCCGCCGGCGTTCCCCGCTGCCACCTCCTGGGCGTAGATCATGTCCAGGAGCTGGGTGAAGGTCTCGGTGGGGAGGGCGCCCTGGAGGGGCGGGTATCCCATGACGAAGAAGGTGGGGGTGCCCCGGACGCCCAGGTCCTGGGCGATGCCGGTGGCGGCCCGCACGCGATCGATGCGTCGGTTGGAATCCATGCACTCGTCCCACTCGTCCATGGACGTGCCC
>CAKZOQ010000619.1 GCA_937136445.1 uncultured Gemmatimonadota bacterium | reverse complement strand
GGGGTGCCAAGTGCCGCCGCTTCCCGGCGGAGGGCCGCCTCCACCGGCCGGTCACCGGCCTCGGCGCCACGGGGCTCGTCGGGCGGTTGCCAGGTCATGGTCGGTGGTCCAGACTCAGGGCGACGGGCGACGCCTCTCCGCAGGTCGTGGCCCGCGCGATGCTCCGCCACCCACCCACCGCAAGGTCCGTCCCCGCCGTGCCCATCACCTTCCGTGTCCTCCACTCCGGCCTCAACCCCGAGCGCGACGAGTTCCAGGTCGTGGGGATGGTGGACGACGGCATCCTCGTCACCGGGATGATCGCCACGGCCAAGGGTCGCCGGGCACCCATCCAGGAGATCGAGACCGTCCTCGACGAGGACCGGGGCCAGATCTTCCGGCTGACCTTCGCGGCTCCCCCGGCCGACGATCGGAGGCAGGCGGTGGCGGATTGGGGTGAGGCGTGGAGCGAGGGCACCGAGGTCTCGCTGGCCTACTGAATCCGATCCCGGACCCCGTCCAGGATCGCCCGGCCGCCGTTGTTCAGGAGCCGGTCCGCCAGCCGGCGGCCCACCGATTCCGCCTCTCCCACCGCGCCCCCGTCCTCCTCCTGGAGCCAGGAGGCCCCCTCCACCGAAGAGAGGGCACCCCGCAGGTGGACCCGCTCCCGGTCCAACGTCCCGTGGGCCCCCACCGGCAGGAGACACCCCCCACCGAGGTGGGCCAGGAAGGCCCGCTCCGCCTCGGCGGCCGCCCGGGACACCGGGTCGTCCACACGCCCGACGTGCGCCTGCGTGGCGGGATCGTCGGCACGGATCTGCACGGCGACGATGCCCTGGCCCGGGGCGGGCACGAAGCGCTCCGGATCCAGGAACTCGCTGATGTGCTCCTCCATCCCCAGCCGCTTCAGGCCGGCGGCCGCCAGGACCACGGCGTCCAGCCCCTCCCCCTGGATCTTGCCGACGCGGGTGGGAACGTTGCCCCGGACCGGAACCACCTCCAGGTCCGGCCGGGCCCGGAGGAGCCAGGCGGTCCGGCGCAGGCTCCCGGTTCCCACGCGCGCTCCGTCCGGGAGCTCGAGCAGTGTCGCCCCGTCGGCGGTGACGAGGGCGTCCCGTGGGTCCTCACGGGGGAGGAAGGCGCCGAGGGTGGTGCCCGGGGCCAGCGTGGTCTCCACGTCCTTGAGGGAGTGGACGGCAAGGTCCACCCGCCCGTCCAGGAGGGCGTCCTCCAGCGCCTTGGTGAAGACCCCGGTGGAACCCATCTCCGAGAGGCGGGTGGACCGGTCGGTGTCGCCCAGCGTCTTCACGCGGACGATCTCCACCTCCGGACCGTCGGCGAGGGACCGGAGGAGCGTCGCCATCCAGTCGGCCTGCCAGAGGGCGAGGGAGGAGCCGCGGGTGCCCAGTCGGAGGGTGCTCACTCTTTCGACCGGGGTGAGGGCGTGATAGTCTGGGCCATGGTGTAAAGCCTTCTTGTCACCTGAGTTCGAACGGACGATCTGACATCACGGATTCCCCGCGCAACGCCTACCCGTTTTCCGCCATCGTCGGGCAGGCCGAAATGAAGCTGGCACTCCTGGTGGCCACGGTGGATCCCGACGTCGGCGGGGTCCTGGTCCTGGGCCATCGAGGCACCGGGAAGTCTACCGCCGTCCGGGGCCTGGCCGAACTCCTTCCCCCCATCGAGGTCGTCGAGACCTGCCCCTACGGATGTCGTCCCGGCGACGGTGCCGCAGGGCGAAACGGTACCGGGGAGGCGGTGGGCTGCGCCCACGTCGGGGCCGAAGATGGCGGGTCTCCGGGGAGCGCGCACGTGCCGGTGCCCGTGGTGGACCTGCCGCTGGGCGCCACCGAGGACCGGGTGGTGGGCACGCTGGACCTGGAGAAGGCGCTGGCCACCGGCGAGCGGGCCTTCCAGCCGGGGCTCCTGGCTCGGGCGCACCGGGGGTTCCTCTACGTGGACGAGGTCAACCTCCTGGAGGATCACCTGGTGGATCTCCTCCTGGACGTGGCCGCCTCCGGCGAGAACGTGGTGGAGCGCGAGGGGATGAGCGTGCGCCACCCCGCCCGCTTCGTCCTTCTGGGAAGCGGGAATCCCGAGGAGGGTGACCTGCGGCCCCAGCTCCTGGACCGCTTCGGTCTGGCGGTGGAGGTCACCACCCCCACCGACATCGAGGAGCGCATGGAGGTGGTGCGGCGCCGGGACGCCTACGACACCGATCCGGCGGCCTTCCGCAGGCGATGGGCCGGAGCCGAGGGCAAGGTGCGAAAGCGCATCGAGGCTGCCCGGGCGCTCCTCGACGAGGTGGACGTCCCCGACGGGATCCTGCGGACCACCACCGAGCTCTGTCTGGCGCTGGAGACCGACGGGCTCCGGGGCGAGCTCACCGTCATCCGGGCGGCGCGGGCCGCCGCCGCGCTGGAGGGGCGGGACGTGGTGGAGCGCCAGGACCTGCGCACGGTGGCGCCGTCGGCGCTCCGCCACCGACTGCGGCGCGATCCCCTGGACGACACCGGCTCGTCGGTCCGGGTGGAACGGGCCGTCGCGGAGGTGCTGGGCGGGGACGGATGAGTCCTGCCGCAGATCGGGACCTCCGCCGGCCCGCGGAACCGGGTCGGGTGGCGGCGGTGCTGGCCGTGGATCCCGTGGGCCTGGGCGGCCTCTGGCTTCGGAGCCCCCTGGGACCGGAACGGGACAGCTTCCTGGAGACGCTCCAGGAGTTCGCCCCGGAACGGCGGAGTCGGAAGGTCCCCATGGGCACCGGCCCCGACCGCCTCTTCGGAGGGCTGGACCTGGCAGGGACGCTGGCAGGAGGCCGACCGAGCTTCCGCCCGGGCCTCCTGGCCGACGCCCATGGCGGGTGGCTGCCCCTCCCGGATGCGTCGGGGCTGGAGGCCGAGATCTGGGGCCCCCTTCTGGCGGTGCTGGACGGGGGGGAGGTCGTGTGTGAGCGCGGCGGCTTCAGCCGAGTCGACCCGGCGGCCTTCTCGGTGCTGGCGCTGGACGAGGGCCGGGCGCCGCAGGGCGACGCCGGCGAGGGAGGGGCGGGTGGACGCAGCGTGCCGGAGGGGCTGGCGGACCGCCTGGCCTTCTGGCTCGCCGTCCCACCCCGCTACCTCACCACCACCGCCGGGTGGTCCGCACGGGCCGTCCGGGACGCCGCCGCCCGCGCCGCCGAACTGGACGTCCCAGAGGTGTCGCTGAGCGCTCTCGTGGGCGCGGCGATGGCGCTGGGCGTGCGGTCCCTCCGGGCGCCGGTGCTGGCCCTCCGGGCGGCGCGGGCTCATGCGGCCCTCCACCAACGGGATGCGGTGGAGGAGGAGGACGTCCTCTTCGCCGTGCGGGCGGTCCTGGTCCCCCGAGG
>CAKZOQ010000618.1 GCA_937136445.1 uncultured Gemmatimonadota bacterium | reverse complement strand
GGGGTCTCCGGTGGCCTCCGGGGGGATGACCGGGGAGGCTCCCATGGCTGAGCGCGAGCCTCGTCGAACCGCCGGGGGCCGGCCCATGGGACGTCGGGAGGTCCTCCGCATCACCGCCGTGGGTGGTCTGGCCCTGTCCGTCGGCGGACCGATGGTGCGGGAGCTGCTGCGCCAGGGCCACCTCACCCGGGTGAGCGAGACCCGGGCCCTCCTGGGGACGCTGGTCTCCCTCACCGGAATCCACCCTCGGCCGGAGGAGGCCCGCGCCCTGGTGGCGAAGGGCTTCGCCACCATGGAGGGCCTCTCGGCGGTGCTGAACCGCCACGACCCCGACACCGCCATGGCCCGCCTCAACCGGGAGGGACGGCTCCATCCGGCGCCGCCGGAGCTCCGCGCGGTCCTGGAGCGCGCCGAGCACTGGCACCGGGTCTCCGGCGGCGCCTTCGACCCGACGGTCGCGCCGCTTCTGGCGCTGTACGAGCGAAGCGCCCGGGAGGGTCGGGGGGTCCCGGCGGCCTTCGAGATCGACGAGGCCCGCGCACGGACGGGCTTCCACCGGGTCCGCCTGGGGTCGGGGGAGGGCGTGACGCTGGCGCCGGGGACGTCTCTGACGTTGGACGGGATCGCCAAGGGCTACGTCGTGGACCGGACGGTGGACGCCATGGTGGCCGAGGGGGCCCATCGGGTGCTGGTGGACGCGGGAGGCGACCTGGGCTCCGGAGGAGACGGGTCCGTCCGCGACCCCTGGGCGGTGGGCGTCCAGGACCCCCGCCGCCTGGGAGGCTCGGTGGGCACGGTACGCCTCCGGGGCGACGCCGTGGCAACCTCCGGGGACTACCTGCGATCCTTCACCGAGGACCGGAGCCACCACCACATCCTGGATCCGCGTACCGGACGCTCTCCGGAGGTCGTCGCCTCGGCCACCGTCCAGGCGGCGACAGCCATGGACGCCGACGCCCTCTCTACGGCCCTCATGGTCCTGGGTCCCGGGGAGGGGCTGGCGTTGGTGGCCGGGAGCCCGGGCGCGGAGGCGCTCGTCGTGGACAAGGACGGTCGGCGGCACGCCAGCCCGGGATGGTCTGACGCGTCCGCGGGGACCGCCCGGGCTACCTAGCGGAGCGCCTCCTCCAGCGCGGTGGCGGCATCGGTCTTCTCGTCGCGGTACTTCACCACCACGGGGGCGTACAGGGCGAGTCCGTGCTCCTCGGCGAAGGCGCCGGCGGCCGGCCTGGACCCGGGGACCACCACGGCACCGTCGGGGATGCTCAACGGCTCCTCCGCGGTGGCGCGGTAGGTCCGTTCCCGCACCAGGTCGTAGACGACGGTGGACCGGGTGAGCTGCACCCCGGGGGCCAGGACGGCCCGGCGTCCCACCAGAGTCCCCTCGAAGACGCCGGTGTTGGCCCCCACCATGGCGTCGTCCTCGACGATGACCGGGCGGAGCCCTACCGGCTCCAGGACCCCGCCGAGCTGGGCCCCGGCGGAAAGGTGCACCCGCTGGCCCACCTGGGCACAGGAGCCCACCAGGGCGTGGGAGTCCACCATGGAGTCCTCGCCCACCCAGGCGCCGATGTTCACGAAGGCCGGCGGCATCATCACCACCCCCGGACCCAGGTAGGCGCCGGCCCGCACCGAGCTTCCCCCGGGGACGATGCGCACGTGCTCGGCCACACCGTCGGTGGCGCGGAGGGGGAGGGTGTCCCGGTCGAAGAAGCGGAACGGCTCCTCACCGAAGGGGGCGGTGGTCCCGGCGCGGAAGGCCAGGAGGATGCCCTGCTTGACCCAGGGGACGGCCTGCCAGCCGTCGTCGGTGGACTCGGCGGAGCGCACCTTGCCCTGGGAGAGGGCGGCGAGGAGTTGCGCGACGGCGTCACGGTCCGCATCGGCGTCCTTCGAGGCGTCGGGGGCGGTGCGGGCCTGGATGGTGCGACGAAGCTCGGCGAGGTCGAAGCTCACGGATCCTCCGATGGGGTGGGGCGGGATGGACGGGGTGCGGGGTGCCGGGCGTGCTCCGGTGAGGCGGATGGCCCGGCTCGGCTCAGGGTGTGGCGTCGGCGTCGGCGTCGGCGATGGCCGGAGCGGTGGCGGCGTCGCGGAGGAGCCCTGCGCGGGTCAGCGCGTCGCGAAGCCGCTCCAGTGTCTCCGGGGACGCCCCCACCAGGGGGAGGCGCATCCGGGCCGGGGGCCCCCCGAGGAGGGCCACGCCGGCCTTCACCGGGATCGGGTTGGTCTCGGCGAAGTTGGCCCGCATGAGGGGAAGGAGCCGCAGGTGGAGGCGTCGCGCCTCGGCGTCGTCCCCGGCCAGGGCCGCCCGGACCAGGTCCGAGAAGGGTCCCGGCGCCTCGTTGGCCACCACCGACACCACCCCGTCCCCGCCCAGCGCCAGGAGGGGGAGGGCGAGCTCGTCCTCCCCGGAGAGGACCAGGAACCCCTCCGGCCGGCGTGCCAGGAGCGTCGAGACCGCTTCCAGCGTCCCGGACGCCTCCTTCACCGCGAAGATCAGCGGGTGTTCGGCCAGGCGCAGCGCCGTTTCGGGGCGGAGGTCGGAGGCGGTCCGACCGGGGACGTTGTAGAGGCAGAGCGGGAGCTCGCCCGCGTCGGCCACCGCCTGGAAATGCCGGAACATCCCCTCCTGGGGGGGCTTGTTGTAGTAGGGCGCCACCGACATGAGGGCGTCGGCGCCGGCCTCCCGGGCGCGGCGGGCCTGGCGTGCGGCGTCCCGGGTGTCGTTGCTGCTGGCTCCGGCCATGACCGGCACCCGACCCTCGGCGGCCTCCACCACGGTCCGCACCACCGCCGTGCGCTCGTCCTCGTCCAGGGTAGCGATCTCGCCGGTGGTGCCGCAGGGGACCAGGAACTCCACCCCGCCGTCCACCATCCGCTCCACGTGGCCGGTGAGTGCCGCGTGGTCCACGGAGCCGTCTTCGGCGAAGGGGGTGACCAGGGCCACGCCGGTACCGCGAAAGGCTTGGGTGTTCATGAACGTCCCTCCAGAAGATCCGCCACCACCTCTTCGAAGGTGAACACCCCGCTGCGGCCTTGGATCCATGCGGCGGCCCGGACAGCGCCCTGGGCGAAGCCCTCGCGGCCCCGGGCGTCATGCCGGAGCTCCAGCCGGTCGTAGCGCCCCTCGAGTCCCACGACGTGGCTTCCTGGCACGTGGCCGACGCGGCTGCTGGTGACGTAGAGGACGTCCTCCTCCACCGGCCCGTCCTTCGGTCCCGGGCCCAGCACCCAGCGACGCTTCTCCCGGAGCTCCTCCACGAGGACCTCGGCGGTGCGGACGGCGGTGCCGCTGGGGTGGTCGGCCTTGAAACGGTGGTGGGTCTCGTGGAGGTGGACGTCGTAGCCCTGCACGGCGTCCACCAGGCGGGCGGCCTTCCGGGCGAGGGCGAGGAAGACTTGCACCCCCAGGGAGAAGTTGGGGCCATGGACCAGCCCCCCACCGGCCTCCTGGACGGCCCCGAGCTCCACCGTGTCCGGATCCCACCCCGTGGTCCCCACCACCAGGGGCACCCCGGCGGTGGTCGCCGCGGCCACCGACCGACCCACCTGGTCGGCGTGGGTGAAGTCGATGGCGGCGTCCGCACCCCTCAGCGCGGCGGCGAGGCGCTCCGGGTCCTGGAGGGCACCTCGGCCCAGTCGACCCACGATGGCGTGGCCTCCCGCGTCGGCGGCCCGCTCCACCGCCGTCGCCATCCGTCCGTCGCCCAGCAGCACCAACTCGAGTCCACTCATGCCCGTCGTACCTCCTCCCGGCGGCGCGCCTCCTCGTCGTCCAGGAGCGCCTGGTGCAGGCGGCGCACCGCAGCCTGCCCGTGCTCCTCGTCCACCACCAGGCTGACACTCACGTCCGACGCCTGGCTGATGAGATGAATGGGGATGTCCTCCAGGGTGCGGAAGACCCGGGCGTTCTCCCGGGGACGGGCCAGCAGGCCCCGCCCGACCACCGTCACGGTGGTGAGACCGGTCCGGGTCCGCACCTCGGCGAAGGCCTCCAGCTCCTCCACCACCGCGCCGAGCTCCTCCGAGGCGTCGATGGTGAAGGCGGTGGAAGAGTGGCTCGTCGCCACCAGATCCACCTCCAGGCGGTGTCGGCCCAGGACCCCGAAGACCCGGGCCAGGAAGCCGTACGGCATGGCCCAGGGACGAGAGCGCACCGCGATGAGCGCCACTCCGGGCTTGGCCGTGACGGCCGCCAGGCCTCCGTCGTCCCGGGGTGCCTCCCTCCGGTCGTTGCGGACCAGGGTGCCGGGGTGCTCGGGCCGGAAGGTGTTGCGGATCCGGAGGGGCACCCCCTGGGACACCGCCCACTTGGCGGCTACGGGGTGCAGGACCCGGGCTCCGCACCAGGCCAGCTCCACTGTCTCCTCGAAGCCCGCCTCCTCCAGCAAGCGAGGGTGTGCGACCGTGCCGGGGTCACCGGAGAGGACGCCGTCCACGTCGGTCCAGATGTGGACCAGCGGCGCGTCCAGGGCGCCACCGAGGAGGGCGGCGGTGAAGTCGCTCCCCCCGCGCCCCAGGGTGGTGGTGCGGCCGTCGGCGGTGGCGCCGACGAATCCCTGCACCACCGCCACCGTCCCGTCGCGGGTCACCGGAGCCAGGTGTTCTCGGGCCAGTGTTCGTATGGTCTGGGCCTGCGGGATGCCGGCCCCGAAGCGCTCGTCGGTGCGGACGACGGTTCGGGCATCCACCACCCGGGCGGAGCGGACGTCCCGGGCCTGTCCACCCGCACCGAC
>CAKZOQ010000617.1 GCA_937136445.1 uncultured Gemmatimonadota bacterium | reverse complement strand
TCACTACACCATGGGCCCCGACGATGCCGCCCGAGCTGCCGAAGCCTGTGGGGCCTCCGTGGTGATCCCCATCCACTGGGGCGATCCCCACGGGACCCGGGAGGAGGTGGAGGGTATCGCCGCCCACTACTCCGGGGAGCTCCACATCCTTCCTCGATCGGGATGACGACGGACCACCCCGTGTCCCACCACCTCACCTCCACCCCGGACGAACCATGCGTGCCCTCTCCCTGCTGCTTCTCTTCCTGGTCGTCGCGGGAGCGCCGCTGATGGCGCAGGTGCCCAGCCCGGCCACCACCAGCGGTCGCTCCACCGTCTACGCCCCCCGGGGCGTCGCCGCCACGAGCCAGCCATTGGCCACTACGGCGGCGCTGAACATCCTGGAAGCCGGGGGGAACGCCGTGGACGCCGCCGTGGCGGCCGCGGCCGTCCTGAACGTCACAGAGCCCCACATGACGGGGATGGGTGGAGACATGTTCGCCATCCTCTGGTCCGCCGAAGAGGGTCGGTTGGTGGGCATGGACGCCTCCGGCCGCTCCGGATCACGGGTGGACGTCGAGGCCCTCCTGGCCGAAGGCGTGGACGACGCGCCCTCCACCGGGCCCAGGGCGGTGACGGTGCCCGGCGCCCTGGCGGGGTGGTCCGCCCTGGTGGAGAACCACGGCAGGCTCTCGCTGGCCGAGGTCCTCCAGCCGGCCATCCGCATCGCCGACGAGGGCTTCCCGGTGACGCCCATCATCGCCCAGGACTGGGCGGGCCAGGTCGAGAAGCTCCAGCGGAACGAAGGAGCCCGGGCGACCTTCCTCCTGGACGGCGAGCGAGCCCCCGAGCCTGGAGACTGGTTCCGGAATCCGGACCTGGCGGAGACCTTCCGTCGCGTCGCCCGGGAGGGTCCCGAGGTTTTCTACGGCGGAGCGCTGGGCCAGGAGATCGTGGACGGTCTCGAGGAGCTCGGCGGGTACCTGACGCTGGACGACCTTCGGGGCATGGATGTCCGGTGGGTGGAGCCCCTCTCCGTGGACTACAAGGGCTACACCCTCCACGAGCTGCCCCCGGCGGGCCAGGGCGTGGCGGCCCTCCAGATGCTCAAGATGTTGGAGGGCTTCGACCTGCAGGCGATGGGGCACAACACGCCCGAATACCTGCACACCCTCATCGAGGCGAAGAAGCTCGCCCACGCCGACCTGGCCCGATACGTCGCCGATCCGGACCACATGGAGGTGTCGCCGGAGTCCCTTCTGGAGCCGAGCTACCTGGCCTCGCGCGCCGCGCTCATCGACGCCGGAGAGGCCGCCGACCGACCCGACCCCGGCAACCTCATCACGGATTCGGAGACGGTCTACCTGACGGTGGCGGACGAGGAGGGGAACATGATCTCCTTCATCAACTCCATCTACGGCTACTTCGGCTCCGGCGTGGTGGTGCCCGGCACCGGCCTCATGCTCCAGAACCGGGGAGCCGGCTTCGTCATGGAGGAGGGGCACCCGAACCGGTTGGCTCCGGGGAAGAAGCCCTTCCACACCATCATCCCGGCCTTCGTCACCCGGGACGGGGAGCCCTGGCTCTCCTACGGCGTCATGGGCGGATCCATGCAGCCCCAGGGTCACGTCCAGGTGCTGCTGAACCTGGTGGAGTTCGGGATGGATCCTCAGGAGGCCATCGACGCCGAGCGTTTCCGACACTTCTCCGGCACCTCGGTGTCGGTCGAGGGCGTCGGCGACGAGGTGGCCCGGGAGCTGGAGGCTCTGGGGCACGACCTGCGTCATCACGTGGGCGTGGCCTTCGGAGGGGGGCAGTTGATCCTTCGCCTGGACCGCGGGTGGGCCGCCGCGTCGGATCCCCGGAAGGACGGCATGGCAGCCGGGCGATGAGCGACCCCGACTCCGTCATCCCCTTCGACCGGCTTCCCGCCGGCTTCGCCGAGACGCTGGACCACCCTCCGGAGGATCCCGTGGAGCCGAGACCAGCGGCGACCATCGTCCTCATGCGGGACGGGAGCGACGGCCTGGAGGTCCTGCTCCTGCGGCGGAACCGGAGGTCCGGTTTCGTCCCCGGAGCCTACGTCTTCCCCGGGGGTCGCGTGGATCGGGAGGACGGCTCTCCTGAGCTCCTGGAGCGACTCGAAGGCCTCACCGCCGAGGCGGCGGCCGCACGGCTGAAGGCCCCGGACCACGACCCTCCCGCCGCCTCCTTCTACGTCGCAGCCCTTCGGGAGGCCTTCGAGGAGACGGGGATCCTGGTGGGCGTGGACGCCGATCGTCGCCCGCCCCCCACCGCCGCCGAGGACGAGGGCGTGGACGCCGTCCGGGACGACCTCATGGAGGACCGGGTGGGCTTCGTGGAGGCGCTGGACGGACTGGGCTGCCGGCTGGACGGGCAGGCGGTGGAGTACGTCGCCCACTGGATCACCCCGGTGGTGGAGCCCCGGCGCTACGACACCCGGTTCTTCGCCGCCGGCGTACCCTCGGACGCCGAGCCCGTCATCGATCCCCGGGAGATGACGGACGGGGTGTGGCTCACACCCGCCGCGGCCCTGGCCCGGAACGGGGAGGGCACCCTCCCCATGGTTTTCCCCACGGTGAAGACCCTCGAACGACTGGCCCGCTACGAAAGCGTGGAGGAGGCCCTCTACGCACTGGCCGACCGGGACGTGCCGGCCATCCTGCCCCGTCTGGTCACCACCTCCACCGGGGTGGGGATGGAGCTGGACGCCGAGCCTTGAGCCGCCTGGAGCCCCGGGAGGACCTCAGATCATGAGGTCGTAGCGTCCCTGGACCCCTCCCGACTCCGGGAAGACACGGTCGGCCTGACCCGCGGTGAGGTCGAAGGTCCCGGCCAGGACGCCCTTCAGGAGCGCCCGGGTATCCAGCGTGGGGCGCACGTCCCGGCCCTCGAAGAGCTCCCCGTCGGCGAGCCCGGGCCAGTCTGCCACCACCATGCTCCGCCGAACCCGGGGGCCCAGCACGAAGGCCGCCCCGCCCGTCCCGTGGTCCGTGCCCCCGCTCCCGTTCACGGCCACCGTCCGGCCGAACTCGGTCATGACCACCACCGTGGTGTCCCGCCATCGGTCCCCCATCCGCTCCGGGAAGTCGGCCAGCGCCTGGGCCAGCCCGCCGAGCCGGCGCGCCAGGGGACCGTCGGCGCCGCCCTGGGCAGCGTGGGTGTCCCAGCCGCTGAACTCCACCGCCGCCACGTTGGGACCGTCGGACTGTGCCAGGAACCGGGCCGTGGCGTCCATCACCGCGGCGTAGCGGGCCGCCAGACCGGTGCCTCGCGAACCCATCGCGTCTCCCTCGTCTCCGGCGAGCTCCTTCATCTGGAGGGCCGCCTCGAACCGGTCGTGGAGCTCCCGGTCCCTCCGGTAGAGGAGGGCCAGCCGGTCCAGGTAGGCGCCTCCCACCGATCCCAGACGGGTGGGGGACCAGGTGGACACCGACGCCGGTCCGGTGAGGGAGCGGGGCATGCCCGCGGCCACCGCGACGCCCCGGGCCTCTCCACCCATGACCCCCAGAAGCCGGTTCAGCCACCCGTCGGCGGCCCCGCTGGGTACGTCCAGCCCCGTCTCCAGGACGGCCTGGCTGTCGAAGTGACTCCGACTCCGGTAGGGTATGGCCAGGGCGTGGACCGCCAGGAGCTCGTCCCGGTTCCAAAGCTGGGCCAAGGGCTCCAGCCCGGGACCCAGGGCGAAGCGCCCGTCCAGATCGGTGAGGGCCTCGTCAGGGAGGGCCAGTCCACGCCGGGCCCGGGCATAGGCAGGATCGTGGGCCGGGACGAGGGCCGCCAGACCGTCCACCCCGCCCCGGAGGAGGAGGAAGACGAGCCGGCCGTCCCCCGGTACCTGGGCGAACCGCACCGCCGGCAGGGCGAAGGTCGCCAGACCACCGAGGCACATCCCCCGGACGAAGCCGCGTCGGTCCATGGTCATCTCCACTGGAAGGCAGGGCCGCCCAGCACCAGAGCCAGGCGTTCCCGTGCACCGATGGTCTCGTCGTGCACCAGCGCCGGAAGGGGATCGTCCCCCGAAAGCTCCAGCACGCTCAGGAGCCGCTCCGGTCGCAGGTCGTCCCTCGGGGCCTGTCCGGCCAGCGATCGGGCCAGCTCCGCACGGTTCATGAGG
This sequence comes from uncultured Gemmatimonadota bacterium, assembly GCA_937136445.1. Lineage (GTDB taxonomy): Bacteria > Gemmatimonadota > Gemmatimonadetes > Longimicrobiales > Gaopeijiaceae > JAJCZZ01. Next base: position 5,079 of record CAKZOQ010000617.1, on the reverse strand, counting down.
CTGTCGGGGTCCGCCCAGCTCCGGGCGCCGTCGGGGTAGCCCCGAGGCGCGTCGGGTGCCCAGACGGTGTGGCGAAGCTGGCGGAGGACGCCCGTGGCACGGTCGGGGGCCTCGTCATGGTGCACGGCCCGGAGGACGGCGACCAGCCAGTCCTGGGGGGTCCGGAAGAGGCGGGTGTCAGGATCCCAGGCGGTCTCCAGCTCCACCAGTCGGGCCGCGACGGCCGACAGGTCTCCCCCGGTCGCCCGGAAGACCGACGCCAGGGCCTCCACGTCCCGGGCCGCGGGCTCCTCCGAGAGGAAGTGCCGCGCAAGCTTCCCGGCGACGAAGTCCGCGGTGGCCGGGTGGCGACAGAGGTCCCGGATGGCCCGCTCACCTTCCGCCTGCCCCTCGCCGTACCGCCCCGCCAGGACCGCCTTCTCGCCGGGGTCGTGGAGGACGGACAGGAAGGCGAAACCCGGCTCCGACTCGTCGCCGTCTCCTCTGCCGGGACCTCGCTGGGAACCGGGTCCTCTGGCCCCGGAGCCGTCCCGCCCCATCCGCTCGAGTTGCGCCCGTCGCCAGGGAAGGAGGGAGGGCACGGTCCACCCCGTCAGGAGTCGGGCCAACTCCTCCACGTCGCCCTGACCGTAGCCTCCGTCGAGACCGAGGGTGTGCAGCTCCAGCAGCTCCCTGGCGTAGTTCTCATTCAGCCCCAGCTCCCGGTTCCGGTTCTGGCGGACCAGGCGGGCCGCCGCGGAATCGGGCCCGATGGACCGGAAGTTGTCCAGGTAGACCAGCATGGCCGGATGCCGTACGGAGGCCAGCACCATCTCCTCGAACCGCCCGAGCACGTGGGGGCGCACCGCCTGCCGTTCGTAGAGACCCGCGAGGGGCGCCACCACGGCCGTCGCTCCGACGGAGATGCAGAGGTGGTTGGACCAGAACGCCACCAGGCGCTCGACGAAGGGACGCTCCGTCGTCACCCGGGTGTCGAGGAGCAACCGGGCCTCCCTCCGGTACAGCTCCCGCATGCGACGGCCCGCCTCCTGCGCGCCCTCCCGGTCCCGGGCTCGCTGGCGCTCCCGGAATGCGCCGATCCGGACCCATACCTCGTCCTCGTCGGGGACGTCGCCCACCACGGAGGGCGGTGGGTCCTCGAGCTGATCCAGCAGCCACCCCTTGGGGTCCCCGAGCGTGGACGCCTCGCCCGCCCGGGCACCGAGCCCGAACCGATTGAGGGCGCGCACCGCTCGCGTCTGTGGATTCACCGGAGCCTCCATCGGGAAATGCCGTCGACCATGGGATGCGGGGCCAGACCCGCACGTTAAAGGTGGCGCATCCCCCCTCGCTCCTCCCAGCCCTCCCGGCACCGATGGAGCTGGCTGAAGGAGTCGGTGGAGGGCTGGCCCTCGAACCGGCTCCGCCATCGCGAACCGGGGATGGGGGCCGTACTGTCCCATCATGAACCGACTGTCCCTGCGCGCCGCCCCCGCCGCCGGTCTCGCCCTGGCCCTCCTCCTGACCGGATGCGCCGACGCCGTAGGCGACCGGACCCTGGCCCGGCACGAGCTCCTGGCCCGGTCCATGATGAGGGCCTGGGAGTCGGGCGACCCCGAGGTGCTGGCCGAGTCCTTCTGGCCCGACGCCATCTACGACGACTTCTCCAGCGCCACCACCTGGCAGGGCATCGAGGAGATCGTGGACTACAAGCTGGAGCTCCACCGCTGGGGCGAGGGGGTGACGGTGGACGCCGTGGCGGTGCATCCCTCCCCCACCGGCGTCACCGTGGAATGGGTGGTGGCGGCGATCCAGAGCGCCCCGGTGGCGGGACTCACCGATTCGGTGACCGGCCGGGAAGTCGTCCTCAACGGAGTCACCATCCTGGAGGTGGAGGGCGACCGCGTGGCCCGGGCCGCCGACTACGTGGACGCCCTCCCGCTGGTGCTCCAGCTCGGAGGACGGGTCGAGATGCCAGGGGGCGAGGTGCGGGAGTTGGACGGAGGGCCCGAGGGCTGAGCCCGCGCGGGAGAACTACTCCTGCGCCTCGTGGCCTCCGGCCGCCGTCTCCGCTCCGACCGATCCCGCGGCCATCTCCGGCTCCTCGTCGGGAATTGCGTCGGCCACCAGCTCCACCACGTGGCGCACCTTCACCGGGTGCTCCTCGAAGCCCTCCTGGGCCTTGAGACCGTCCTCCAGCATGGCCATGCAGAAGGGGCAGGAGACGGCGAGGGTCGGCGCCCCGGACTCCATGATCTCGGCAGCCCGGTTCCACGACACGCGCGGCTCCGCCTCCTCCCGCCAGAAGTTCCCGCCCCCGGCGCCGCAGCAGAACGACTCCTCCCGGTTCCGGTCGAGCTCCACCAGGTCGCCGCCGCCCATCTGCACCAGGGCGCGCTGCTCCTCGTAGATCCCGTTGTAGCGGCCGTAGAAACAGGAGTCGTGGTAGGCCACCTTCCCCTGGTTCGGGGCACCGGGGAGTCCGTGGTGGCGCACGAGACGGTTCACCTCCTCCTCCACGCTCACCACCTGGAACGGCATCCCGTCCCAGTCCTCCGGGACGAAGTCCTCGTAGTCCTTCCCGAAGACCTGGTGGCAGTGGGGGTTGGTCACCACCAGACGCTCGAAGGAGACCATGTTGAAGAGCTCGATGTTCATCTGGGCATTCATCTGGAACTGGAGCTCGTTCCCCATCCGCCGGTAGTTCTCCCCGCAGCAGACCTCCGTGTCGCCGAGGATCCGGTAGTCGACCCCGAAGTGGTCGAGGACCTTGAGGGTCGCGCGGGTCGTCTCGACGGATCGGTCGTCGTAGAGCCCCCAGCACCCCACCCAGAAGAGGACCTCGAAGTCCTCCCCGGACTCGACGATGCGGGCCTTGTCGCCCAGCGCCTCCACCGTCTCCGTCTTCCGGTGCTCCCCATAGCCCCAGGGGTCCCCGGCGCGCTCCATGTTCTGGAAGACCCGCTGGTATTCGGGCTCGATGTCGCCCATGTCCAGCACCTGATGGCGCCGAAGGTTCAGGAGCATGGACATGTGATCGATGTCCACCGGGCAGGCGGAGACGCAGGCCATGCAGGTGGTGCACTCCCAGAGGGTCTGGTCGGCGATGACGTGGTTCACCAGCGGCTGGTCCTCCACCGGCACACCCTCGAGGCTCTCCCCGGAGGCTTCGAAGGCCTCCTGGGCGATGGCCGCCTGCTTCCCCGGCGGATCCATTCCCTTGCTGTGGTACTTCAGGTCCACGATGAAGTCCCTGGGGTTCAGGAGCTTGCCCGTGGCGTAGGCGGGACAGGCCTCCTGGCAGCGACCGCACTCGATGCAGGTGAGGAGGTTGAGGCGGTCGGTCCAGTCCAGATCCCGGACCTTGTTCCAGCCGTAGGTATCGCCCCCTTCGAAGTCCAGCTCGGCCTCCAGATCCATGAAGTCCATCTTCTGATGGTCTTCGAGCTGCTGCAGGACGGCGTTGAAGGGAGCGCCCAGGATGTGGAAGTGCTTGGAGGTGGGGACGTAGGCCAGGAATCCGAAGGCGACGACCAGGTGGCCGTACCCCATGTAGGTCCCGGTCATCCCGCCCAGGTATCGCTCCCCCAGGTGGGTGAGGGCGATGACTCCGATGGTGGCCAGGACCACCGCCGACTCGTTGCTGTTGTAGGTCAGATACGAGGGCCGGGTGACGTAGCGACGGAAGGCCAGAACCGCGATCCCCAGGAGGATGGCGAAGGCGAAGACGTCCACCACCGGCGGGATGGCCATGAGGGGACCGGAGTGCAGAAAGCCCTCCCCACCCACGGCCAGCATCCAGAGGAGGTTCACGGTGGAGACCGCGAAGACAAGGAATCCCCAGAACACCAGGGCGTGGGCCCACCCCGCCGTCAGGCGCTCCCGCACCTTGGACTGGCCCAGGACCTCGCTCAGGAAGATCCCGAAGCGACGCCAGGGCTGATCGAAGCGATCTTCGAAGCCGCCCCGGGCGATGAAGGACACCTTGTCCAACACCAGCCAGGTGAAGACGCAGAGGGCGCCGACCAGCCAGAGGCCGACGAGAAACCGGATCGTGTCGTGCATGCTCATGCACGGATGCTAGCAAGACCGCGCCTCGCTCGCACCACTTGACGCGAACACCGGAGAAGGCTTCGGAACCGCCCCTCCCCGGGGCGGTAGCACCGGATCCCGCGACGTCCCGTCCGGAACGGTCCCAGGCACCCAGGAGGAAGGATGGCGGAGTCCCGCCCCAGCACCGTCGGAGAGCTCGAGGAGAGCGGCTACAAGCCTCGCACGGTGAAGGAGGAGCTCCGGGCCAACCTCGTGCGGAAGCTCCGCGACGGAGAAGACCTCTTCCCCGGCGTCGAAGGCTACGACGACACCGTGGTTCCCCAGATCGTCAACGCCGTCCTGGCCCGCCACGACTTCATCCTCCTGGGCCTTCGCGGGCAGGCGAAGAGCCGCATCCTCCGGCAGATGCGTGAGCTGCTGGATCCGGCCATCCCCATCCTCGAGGGGAGCGAGATCAACGACGATCCACTGCGGCCCATCTCCAAGTACGGTCGGCAGCTCCTGGAGGAGCACGGGGAGGACGCGCCGGTGGCCTGGGTGGACCGGGACCACCGCTACGTGGAGAAGCTCGCCACGCCGGACGTGACCATCGCCGACATCATCGGGGACGTGGACCCCATCAAGGCGGCCCGGGGCGGCCACATCCTCGCCGACGAGCTCACCATCCACTACGGGATGCTCCCCCGGGCGAACCGGGGCCTCTTCGCCATCAACGAGCTCCCGGACCTCTCCGGGAAGATCCAGGTGGGACTCTTCAACATCCTCCAGGAGGGGGACGTGCAGGTGAAGGGCTACCCCATCCGGATGGCGCTGGACGTCTTCATGGTCTTCACCGCCAACCCGGAGGACTACACGGCCCGGGGGAAGATCATCACCCCCCTCAAGGACCGCATCGGCGCGGAGATCCGCACTCACTATCCTGAAGAGCTGGATATCGGGATGCGCATCACCGCCCAGGAGGCCTGGACCGAGCGGGACGGGCCGCCGGTGGAGATCCCCGACTTCGTGTCGGAAACGGTGGAGCGGACCGCCTTCATGGCCCGGGGC
>CAKZOQ010000616.1 GCA_937136445.1 uncultured Gemmatimonadota bacterium | reverse complement strand
AGATGATCCAGGGCTGACGCCCCACCTCGGTGACCACCCAGCCCGCCTGCATGGCCACCACGGCCAGCGGCCCTGCGGCTACGAAGGCCCACAGGATCCAGCGGGGCTGCACCAGCGGCTCGCCCCGGACGATCCGCCAGCCCCCCCACAGCCCCAGCGCCACCAGGAACATCCCGATCCCCACCATCACCTGGAAGGCGATGTGCACGGGGGCCACCGGGGGCCACTCGTCGCGGGGGATGTCGTTCAGCCCGGTGATGACGGCGTCCGGGTCCTTCGCCACCAGGAGGCTCAACCCGCACGGCACCTGGAGGACCCACCGGACCTCTCCCGTCTCCTCGTCGGGAAGTCCTCCGATGTTCAGCGGCGCGCAGGGGCCGGTCTCGAAGTGGGCCTCCATGGCGGCGAGCTTCGCCGGCTGCTCCTGCGCCACCATGCGGGCGGTGACGTCGCCGGAGAGGGGCTGGAGGAGGGCGGTGATGGCCCCCAGCCCCACCGCGAGGCGGAGCGCGGCCCGGTGGAGCTCACTGTCCGGGTCCTTCAGGAGCTTGAGGGCGTGGAGGGCGGCGGCGCCGAATCCGGTGACGATGTAGGCAGCCAGCACCATGTGGATGGTGTTGGCGATCCAGAAGGGGTTGGTCATGGCCGCCACCGGGTCGATGACCGGCGCGCCCTCCCCGGGCAGGAATCCGGTGGGCGAGTTCATCCACCCGTTCACACTCAGGACGAAGAGCGCCGAGGCGGCTCCGGAGATGGCCACCACAATCCCCGCCGCCAGGTGGGCACCCCGGGAGATCCGGTCCCATCCGTAGAGGTAGATCCCCAGGAAGATGGCCTCGGTGAAGAAGGCGAGGCCCTCCAGCGAGAAGGGCATCCCGATGATAGGCCCCGCCACCTCCATGAAGCGGGGCCAGAGGAGCCCCAGCTCGAAGGAGAGGACCGTGCCGGAGACGGCACCCACGGCGAAGAGGAGCGCCAGACCCTTGGACCACGCCAGGGTGAGGCGCCGGTAGACGTCCTTTCCCGTCCGGAGCCAGGCCGTCTCGGCCAGCACCATGAGGACCGGGAGACCGACGCCGATGGCCGCGAAGACGATGTGGAAGGCCAGCGACAGCGCCATCTGGGATCGTGCCGCCAGGAGATCGCTCATGCAGTCAGCCTACACGCCATCGGGAGGTGGGGCGAGCCACGGGGGTCCGCCTCGGGGCGCGTCCGTGTCAGGCGGCGTCCCGGCGGGACAGGTCCACAGGCCGTTCTACGTCGGGCTCGGGCATGCCGGTGATGAGCCGAGCTCCACGCGACTGGATCAGCCACTGCCAGGCCCAGTGGATCATCACCAGAGCCTTGTTCCGGTAGCCCACCAGGAAGGCGACGTGCACCACGCTCCAGAGGAGCCAGGCCGAGATCCCGTTGAAGGTAAAGGCTCCCACGTCTGCGACGGCCCGGGCCCGACCGATGGTGGCCATGCTCCCCTTGTCGCGGTAGGTGAAGGCCGGACGTCGCTGGGGGTCGGTTCCGTGCTTCAACTCGTCGGCGATGATGCGCCCGACGAATTCGCCCATCTGGATGGCGCCCTGGGCGACGCCGGGGACGGGCTCACCGGTCCGGGCGTCCACCTGGGCCGCCTGATCGCCCACCACGAACGCGTGGGGGTATCCGGGGATGGAGCAGTCGGGCTCCACCCGGACGCGCCCCTCCCGATCCAGCGGCACCTGCAGGGTGGACCCCACCCGGGCGCCTTGGACGCCGGCGGCCCAGATGACGTTGGCCGCCTCCAGGCGCTCCCCTCCGGCCACCAATCCCTCCTCGTCCATGTCGGTGACCATGGTATCGAGGCGGACCTCGACGCCCAGGTTCTCGAGGTGCTCCTTGGCCTGCCGCGAGGCTTTCTCGCTCATCCCCGGAAGGACCCGATCGGCACCCTCGACCAGGATGATGCGTGCGGTACTGGTGTCCACCCGACGGAAGTCGCGGGGGAAGGTCTCGGCAGCGATCTCCCGGAGCGCACCAGCCATCTCCACGCCCGTGGGTCCGGCCCCCACCACCACGAAGGTCAGCTTGGCCACGCGAGCCTCCGGGTCCCCTTCCATCTCCGCCTCCTCGAAGGCCATGAGGACCCGGCGGCGGATGTCCAACGCCTCGTCCAGCGTCTTGAGGCCGGGGGCCCGGTCCTCCCACGCGTCGTTCCCGAAGTAGGTGTGGGTCGCTCCGGCGGCGAGGATCAACCAGTCGTAGCCGATCTCCTCGTCCCCGTAGCAGAGGTGCCGGGAGGCCAGGTCCACGGAGTCCACCTCGCCCAGGACCACGTGCACGTTGTCGTATTCGCTGACGATGGAGCGGATGGGGGTGGCGATATCCGCCGGCGAAAGGGCCGCGGTCGCCACCTGGTAGAGGAGGGGCTGGAAGAGGTGGTGGTTGCGACGATCGACGAGGATGACCTCGGCACCGGTGTCGGCCAGGCGCTTCACGACCTCGAGGCCGGCGAAGCCCGCACCCACCACGACGACGCGGGGGGTACTGGGGAGGGGTTCGGGGGTGATGACGGAAGACACGGGAGCCTCGGTAGGCGAGGAGAGAGGTCGATGTGTACAGCGATTGTAGAAGTAGCAGTGCGAACGCTAACCGCTTGCACTATTTGGTGCAATACCTATCGTACCCCGTTCTCCCTCGGTCATCCCATCGTGACCAGGGCCCACCCGACTCGCCGCCAGATCGTTCCCAACGAGTGTCAAGATTCATTGACGATTAGCACTGTCTAGTTTATTATACACAGGTAACCCCCGGACTCCCGAATCGCTCCGGATTCGGCTCATGCACCCATCTGCTCAGGTTCTCACAGACCCGGACTCGGGACCGGCTCGCATCGGGCCCAACGCCCTGATCCAGACGCGAGCTGCCGTCACCGCACTCCACGGTCCCTCCTCCTGGGAGCGCGTGCGTCGAGCCAGCCACCTCCCCACCTCCCTTCCGGGGGAGATGGTGGACGAGCGCCACTTCCGGCGCCTCGTGGAGGCCATGGTCGAGCTCTTCGGCATGCCGGCCGCCCACAGGATGCTGGGGGCTGCCGGAGCACGCACCGCCGACTATGTACGCCGCAACCGGATTCCGTCTCTGGCGCGGGGCGTGCTGCGCCTCCTCCCGGACCGCTGGAGCCGACCGCTTCTCCTCCGGGCCATCCAGCGCCACGCCTGGACCTTCGTGGGGAGCGGCCGCATGAAGCACCGGAGGGACCGCATCTCCATCGACGGGTGCCTCACCTGCACCGGGTTCACCTCCGAGCACCCCACCGGGGCCTTCTACCAGGCAGCCTTCGAATCCCTACTGACCCACCTCGTCGACCCACGCCTACGGGTGGAGGAGACCCGGTGCGTCGCACGCGGCGACGACGCCTGCGTCTTCCGGATCCGACGCGGGGACGACCCACCCTATCCCACTACTTCCCAGGCCTGACGAGGACGCCATGCGACTGGTCTTCATCCACCCCAATTACCACTCCGGCGGCGCGGAGATCGCCGGCAACTGGCCGCCTGCCTGGGTGGCATACCTCACCGGCGCGCTCCGGAAGGAGGGATACAACGACGTCCGCTTCATCGACGCCATGACGAATGAGCTGGACGACGAGGCGCTGGCGGCGGCACTCCGCGAGGAGGAGGCGCCGGACATGATCCTCTGCACCTGCATCACCCCCTCCATCTACAAGGCCCAGGACACGCTGGCGCTGGCCAAGAAGCTCCACCCCGAGGCGGTGACGGTGCTCGGGGGAACCCACGCCACCTTCATGTACGGACAGGTCCTTACGGAGACACCGGCCATCGACTACATCGTGCGGGGCGAGGGCGAGGAGATCCTCGTGGAGCTCGTCCGGGCCCATGAGGAGGGTCGTCTCCAGCGGGACCGCGGCACCATCCAGGGCCTCGCCTTCCGGATGGGTGACCAGGTGGTGGCGACGCCGGCCCGCCCGCCCATCCAGGACCTCGATTCCCTGGAGCCGGACTGGTCCATCCTGGAATGGGAGAAGTACACCTACATCCCCATGAACCGTCGGGTGGCCATCCCCAACTTCGCCCGGGGGTGCCCCTTCACCTGCTCCTTCTGCTCCCAGTGGAAGTTCTGGCGCACCTACCGGACCCGCTCGCCGGAGCGCTTCGTGGACGAGATCGAGCGTCTGGTGACGGAGCACGACGTGGGCTTCTTCATCCTGGCCGATGAGGAGCCCACCATCCATCGGCAGAAGTTCGTCGACCTCTGTCAGGCGCTCATCGATCGGGACCTGGACGTCTATTGGGGGATCAACACGCGGGTCACCGACATCCTCCGCGACGAGGAGCTTCTGCCCTTCTACCGGAAGGCGGGATTGGTCCACGTCTCCCTGGGCACGGAAGCCTCCGCCCAGCTCAACCTGGAACGCTTCCGGAAGGAGACCACCATCGCCCAGAACAAGAAGGCGATCCGGCTCCTCCGGGAGGCGGGGATCGTCGCCGAAGCCCAGTTCATCATCGGGCTGGAGAACGAGACCCCCGAGACCATCGAGGACACCTACCGATACGCGTTGGACTGGGGTGCCGACATGGTCAACTGGAACATGTACACGCCCTGGCCCTTCTCCGACCTCTTCGAGGAGCTGGGGGAGAAGGTGGAGGTGCGCGACTACGCCCGCTACAACTTCGTCACCCCCATCATGAAGCCCGAGGCCATGACCCGGAGCGAGGTCCTCCACGGGGTCATGAAGAACTACCGGCGCTTCTACATGCGGAAGACCTTCCTGAGCTACCCCTGGATCCGCGACCGCTTCAAGCGCCGGTACATGCTGGGCTGCCTCAAGGCCTTCCTGAAATCGAGCATGGAGCGGCGCTTCTACGACCTGGGTCGCATCGGCTACCACGGTCAGTCGCAGGTGGACTTCAAGTTCGACGAGTCCAAGGTCCTCTCCGAGGATCAACTCGTGCAGATCTCCCTGGAACGGAGGCAGCGGGCCGCCGCCCACGGCCACGGGGCCGGGGTGGACACCGCCCGAGGGGTGGAGGTCCGGAGCGTGGTGGAGAGCCGTCGGGCCGGGGACGAGGCAGCCCCTCCGGCGGCGGCCGAGCCCCATTCCGTCCCCTGCTGCGGCGGAGGAGCCGGCGGCGATGGATGCGGCTGCGCCGAAGAGTCCCGGGTGGCTACGACCGAGGAGCTGGACGACGCGGTCCTCCTCCCCCGACTCACCGACGAGGCGGGACAGGTGGTGGACGAGTTCCTCGATCCTCGTGGCTTCGCCCGGCAGCGCGCGCGGGCCAAGCGGCAGGCAGCGGCCCTCCAGGAGCTCCCGCCGGACTCGGAGCCGCTGGAATCCCGACCGTGATCGCACCTCGAACGGGCCTCGTCCGCCTCCCAGAACCAGCGGAGCTCCAGCGCCTCATCCAGGAGCACGCCCGCCCCCTGCCGCGCTACACGAGCTACCCCACCGTCCCCTACTGGGACCGCGACTTCGGGGAGGCCGAGTACCGGGGGGCGCTGGAGCGGGCCAGCGCGAACCGGCACCAGCCGCTCTCGGTGTACGTGCACCTGCCCTTCTGTGCCAAGCGCTGCTACTACTGCGGCTGCAACGCCATGGTCACCCACCGCGACGAGATCGTGGATGGATACCTGGACCACCTGGCCCTGGAGATCCATCGGGTACAGGACTACCTGGGCTCCGGCCGGCGCGTCACGCAGCTCCACTTGGGCGGCGGCACGCCCAACTTTCTCACCCCGCGCCAGATGAGCCGCCTCGTGCGCCTCCTCACCGACGCCTTCCCCCTGGCGGAAGGGGCCGAGGTGGCCGTCGAGATGGACCCTCGCATCGGAAGCCCCGAACAGGCCCGCCATCTGCGGGCGCTCGGCTTCACCCGGATGAGCATGGGGGTCCAGGACTTCGAGCCGCGGGTGCAGGCGGCCATCGGCCGGATCCAGCCCGAGGAGCAGACCGTCTCCCTCATGGAGGCCGCGCGGGAGGCCGGGTTCGCCAGCGTCAACGTCGACCTGGTGTACGGCCTTCCCTACCAGACCCCGGAGAGCTTCCGTCGAACGCTGGAGCGCATCGTGGAGTTGGCCCCCGACCGGGTGGCCACCTTCAGCTACGCCCACCTCCCGGAGTTGCGGAAGAACCAGCGGGCGGTGGACACCTCCGGGCTTCCCGACGACTCCACCAAGCTCGACATCTTCCTCACCACGGTCCGGACGCTCACCGCCGCCGGCTACGACTGGATCGGGTTCGACCACTTCGCCCGGCCCGACGACGAGCTGTCTCTGGCCGTGCGGGACCGTCGCCTCCTGCGGAACTTCATGGGCTACACCACCCGGTCGGCACCGGACCAGGTGGCCTTCGGAGTGAGCGGGATCGGGGCGCTGGGCGGCTGTTTCGTGCAGACCGAGACCCGCATCGACCGCTACCGTGACACCCTGGCCGGTGGTGGGCTGCCCATCGTCCGAGGCCATTGGCTCTCCGAGGACGACCGTCGGCGCGCCGCAGCCATTCAGCACCTCATGTGCAACCTGGAGCTGCCCGATTCGCTCCTGGACGCCGGGACCTTCGGGGCCTCCCCGGAGCTGGCCCGTCGCATGGAGGCCTTCGCCCGGGAGGGCTTCCTCCGGCCCGACGGAGGACGGGGATGGCAGGTGAGCGACCTGGGCCGCTTCTTCCTCCGCAATCTCGCCGCCGAACTCGACGCCTACCTGGGTCGAGGATCCATGCTGCCCACCTTCTCCTCCTCCATCTAGATGAGCAACAAGCGCTTCGACGTCGTGGTGGTGGGAGCCGGGGTCTCCGGGCTGTCCTGCGCGAGCCACCTGCGCCGCCTCGGTGCCGACGTCCTGGTGCTGGAGCGGGCGAATCGCGTGGGCGGTTCGGTGCGGAGCCGGACCCTCCAGGGCGGGTTCGTCGTGGACGACGGGCCCCAGACCATCCGCAGCGGCGACCCGGAGCTCTTCCGCGACTTCCATGAGCTGGGCATCGCATCCCTCCGCACCCCCGCCGACGCCTCGGCCGCCCGCCGGTACGTCCTGCGCCACGGACGACCCGAGGCCCTCCCCACCTCCCCGGCCGGGCTGCTGACCACCGGCGTCCTCTCCTGGCGCGGCAAGCTGCGACTCCTGGCGGAGCCCTTCATCCGGCGGTCCCGCCAGGGGGACGAGAGCGTTCGCGACTTCTTCGCACGTCGCCTGGGACCCGAAGCGGCGGACGGCCTCGTCGATCCCTTCATCTCGGGCATCCACGCCGGGAATCCCGAGGCCCTCTCCATGCGGGAGACCTTTCCGGAGGTCTGGGCCGGTGCTCAGAACCACGGCAGCCTCTTCCGCTGGGCGCTGGCCCGCCGGAGCTCCGGGGCGGAGGCCGCGCAGGGGGGAGGCGGCGACGGCTCTTCGGGCGACGGGAGGAGAGCTCCTTCCAGGCCGGAGGTCTTCAGCTTCGCCGAGGGGCTCTCCACCTGGCCCGAGGCCATGGCCCGGACGGTGGGCGCCGACCGGGTCCGCCTGGGCGCCGAAGTCCGCTCCCTCGTCCGCATCCGAGGCGGCTGGACCGTACGCTGGCGCGAGACATCCGGGCAGGAGGATGCGGCACGGGCGGCGCGGGTCGTCCTGGCCCTCCCCGCCGGTCCCACCGCGACCATGCTCGAGGAGATCCGGCCCGCGGAGGCTCGCGCCCTGCGGGACATCCCCTACGCTCCGGTGGCGGTGGTGCAGCTCGCCTACCCGCGGGACGCGGTCCGACATCCCATGGACGGCTTCGGGGTCCTATGCCCAGCCCGGGGAGGGCGAAGCGTCCTGGGCTCCCTCTGGATCAGCTCCCTCTTTCCCGAGCGGGCGCCTACCGGGACCGTGCTCATGGCCTGCTTCCTGGGAGGCGCCCGTCGCCCCGAGCTGGTGAAGGAACGCGCCGAGACCCTGGTGGAAGGGGCCCACCGTGAGATGGTGGACATCCTGCGCATCAGCGCCGTTCCGGTGCTGCACCGGGTCCAGCGCTGGCCCGCCGCCATCCCCCAGTCGGAGTTCGGCCACGCCAACCGACGGGCCGCCGCCGGCCGGATCGAGGAGCACCTGGACGGCCTCCACCTCCTGGGGAGTTGGCGGGGTGGCACCAGCCTCCCGCAGTGCTGGCGGTCCGGTATGGAGCTGGCCCGGACCCTGGCAGGAAGCGGCTACGCCGACGGCGCTCCGTCCGGCGACCTCAGGCCGGGGAGCGGTTCAACCTCCAGAGCTCGAAATTGAGGACCCCGGCGAAGGACACCCAGGCCACGTAGGGCACCAGGAGCCAGCCCGCCGCCGGCGCCACCTGGAAGAAGGCCGCCGTGTTGGCCAGCAGCACCCCCCAGAAGACGATCAGCTCCAGCAACGCCCACCCCGGCGACTGCTGCCCGAAGAAGAGCCAGGACCAGAGGAAGTTGAGGGCGAGCTGGACCCCGAAGAGGGTCAACCCGAGGGTGCGCGCCCCCGACGGCTCCCCGCGGATCACCAGCCAGAGGGCGACGGACATGGCCAGGAAGAGGGTCGTCCACGCGATGGGGAAGGCCCAGTTGGGAGGGTTGAAGGAGGGCTTCCGCAGGTTCGCGTACCAGCCGTCCAGGGAGGGCCGGGTCACCATGCCGCCCAGGGCACCCACGGCCTGACATCCGACGACGCAGACGGCGAGGCCCAGCCAGCCGTTCACGCGCTCACCCGGTCGTAGATGCGGGACAGGGTGGCCCGGGCCAGCCCCACCGTCCGGTCGATGTCCCCCTCGGTGTGGGCGACGCTCAGGAAGAGCGCCTCGAAGGGGCTGGGCGCGAGGTAGACGCCCTTCTCCAGCATCCCGTGGAAGTAGCGTCCGAAGCGCTCCCGGTCCCCCTGGGAGGCCTCGGCCCAACCGTGGACCGGTCCCGGGACGAAGTGCAGGCTGGCCATGGCCCCCACCCGGTGCCAGGTGGCAGGCAGCTCGAGCTCCTCCACCACCTCCATCATCCCGTTCCCCAGGCGAGCCCCCAACTCCTCCAGCCGTTCGTACGTCTCCGGATTCTGGCGCAGGTAGGAGAGCATGGCGATCCCCCCTGCGGTGGCCAGCGGATTCCCCGAGAGGGTCCCGGCCTGGTAGACCTTCCCTTCCGGCGCCACCTGACGCATGAGCTCCTCCCGGCCTCCGTAGGCTCCCACCGGAAGGCCGCCCCCCAGGATCTTCCCCAGGGTGGTGAGATCCGGAAGGACCCC
>CAKZOQ010000615.1 GCA_937136445.1 uncultured Gemmatimonadota bacterium | reverse complement strand
TGTGCTGGCCTTCCTGCACGGCGATCGCTTCCGACTCCGTGGCGAGATGACCGCAGCCGCGCTGGCCTTCATCTCCGGCGCCTGGTACTGGGGGGCGGAACGGGCGGGAGCCCTGGGAGCCGTGGGGGCCCTCGTGGTCACCGCGGGCCTTCTCTTCTGGCTGTCCGGGCGGTGGGGAGGGCGCGAGGACGTTCCGGGCTGATTAGGTTCAGGGGCACCCCCCTCCCCTCTCGCGCCACCCAAGGAGCCTCCGCCTCCATGCTACCCATCGACCTCTCCGGAAAACGGGCCTTCGTGGCCGGCGTCGCCGACGATCGAGGCTACGGGTGGGGCATCGTCCGGGCCCTGGCGGCCGCCGGCGCCTCGGTCTGCGTCGGGACCTGGCCTCCGGCGCTGCGGATCTTCACCATGAGCCTGGATCGAGGAAAGCTGGATCGATCCCTCCCCGGCGGCGGGGAGATCGAGTTCGAGAAGATCTACCCGCTGGACGCCGTCTACGACACGGACGACGACGTTCCGGAGGAGGTGGCCTCGGAGAAGCGGTACAAGGAGCTGGAGCGCTACTCCATCCAGGGCGTTGCCGAGCGCCTGGAAGAGGACTTCGGCTCGCCCTGCCTGGACATCCTCGTCCACTCCCTGGCCAACGGCCCCGAGGTCCAGAACGAACTCCTGGACACCTCCCGGGAGGGCTACCTCGCCGCCGTGGGTGCCAGCGCCTACTCCTTCGTGAGCATGCTGCAGCGCTTCGGCCCCCTCCTGCGGGACGGGGCCTCCACCGTCTCCCTGAGCTACCTGGCGGCGGAGCGGGTCATTCCCGGCTACGGGGGCGGCATGAGCTCCGCCAAGGCGGCGCTGGAGGCGGACACCCGCACCCTGGCCTACGAGGCGGGACGGCGGTGGGGCGTCCGGGTGAACACGATCAGCGCGGGACCGCTGCCCAGCCGG
Source organism: uncultured Gemmatimonadota bacterium (assembly GCA_937136445.1). Classification (GTDB taxonomy): domain Bacteria; phylum Gemmatimonadota; class Gemmatimonadetes; order Longimicrobiales; family Gaopeijiaceae; genus JAJCZZ01. The sequence goes on along the minus strand of CAKZOQ010000615.1, from coordinate 5,600 downwards.
GCGGCGCGGGCCATCGGCGGCATCGACTCCATGGTGAGCTACTACGAGGCGAACTCGCCCCTGCGCTCGGCCAACAGCGCCGACGAGGTGGGCTGGGCCGCGGCCTTCCTCTGCTCCGATCTGGGGGCGGGGATCAGCGCCGAGACCCTCCATGTGGACAAGGGCTACCACGCCATGGGCATGGCCGACGCGTCGGAGCTCGGGGGCGACTGAGCCCGGTCTCGTGACCCCCGACCGAGCCGCCGCCCGTTCGCCGGACACCCTGGGGCGGGCCCTGCCCTCCGTCCGCGTGGCTCCCCCGGGGCCTGCGTCCCGCCGTCTCGCCCAGCGACTTCGCGGCGTGGAATCCCGGAACGTCACCTACCTCGGAGACCGTTGGCCCGTCTTCTGGGAGGAGGCTCGGGGCGCCAACGTGCGGGACGTGGACGGAAACGTCTTTCTCGACCTCACCGGCGCCTTCGGGGTCGCGCTTCTGGGCCACCGTCACCCCGGGGTCGTGGCCGCCGTCGCCGAACAGAGCGACCTCCTGATCCACGGCATGGGCGACGTGCATCCGCCGGCCCTGAAGGTGAGCTACCTGGAGCGGCTGGCCGAGCGCCTCCCCTGGACCGAGTCCCGCACCGTGCTGGCCAACTCGGGGTCGGAGGCGGTGGAGATCGCCCTGAAGACGGGGCAGCTCGTCACCGGGCGTCCCGGGATCCTGGCCTTCGAGGGGTCCTACCACGGCCTCACCCTGGGGGCCCTCGCCGCCACCGACCGGGAGCTCTTCCGGGGGCCGTTCCGGGAGCGGCTCTACCCCGGGGTGGCCTTCGCGCCCTTCCCCGACCCCCTGCGCGACGGAGCGGAGGCTGCGGACCGGAGTCTGGTGGAGGTGGAACGGATCCTCGCGGAGGGCACGGAGGACGGTACTCCGGTGGGGACGGTGGTGGTGGAGCCCGTGCAGGGCCGCGCCGGCGCCCGGGTCGCGCCCTCGGGCTTCATGGCCCGCCTCTCCCGCATGGCCAAGGAGGCCGGCGCCCTGGTGGTGGCCGACGAGGTCTTCACCGGCGTGGGACGCTGCGGCGAGTTCCTGGCCTCCACGCGGGTGGGGCTGGACCCCGATCTGGTCTGCCTGGGAAAGGCGTTGGGCGGCGGCTTCCCCCTCAGCGCCTGCTGTGGTCCCGCGCCCCTCATGGATCGGTGGCCCGAGAGCCGCGGCGAGGCCCAGCACACCAGCACCTTCCTGGGCCACCCCGCCTCGTGCGCCGCGGGGCTCGGCGTGCTGGAGGTCATGGAGATGGAGAGCACCACCGCTCGGGTGCGCATCCTGGGCGGACGGCTGGTACGGGAGCTGCGGGGGCGGCTCGCCGGCCTTCCGGGGGTGGCGGAGGTCCGTGGGCTGGGCCTCCTCCTCGGGGTGGAGCTGGTGGAGGGCGACGGAATGGAGCCGGCCGCAGGCCGGGCCGTCCAGGTGGCGCAGGCGGCGCTGGAGCTGGGCGTCCTGGTGCTTCCTGCCGGACGCCACGGGCACGTGGTGGAGCTCTCCCCGCCGGTGGACCTCACCGATCAGCAGATCGAGTGCGGGGTGGACACCCTGGAGCAGGCCATCCGTGGAGCCTCGAGCTGACGTGCCTCGGGTGCGCGGGCGGTCCGGAGCGGCCTCAGCTCCGGCGGGTGGGTGGTCGCTGGGCTGGGTGGAAGCCCTCGTGGTGGCAGCCGCGCTGATCCTGGCGCCCGGACCGACCGAGCTGGCGGCCCAGGAGGCTGTTCCGGTGCTCCTGGTCCCCGGCTGGTCCGATACCGAGCGGGACCTGGCGCCGCTGCGCATCCGCCTCCTGAGCGCCGGCTGGCGGGCGGAGGACGTCATCTCCGTCAGCTTCCAGGATCCCGAGGGGAGCAACCTCGACCACGCCGACGAGCTCCGGGCCGTCGCCGATTCGGTCGTGGCGGCCCGGGGCGGACCCGCGTTGCATATCGTGGCCCACTCCATGGGCGGGCTGGCGGTGCGGGCGTACCTGTCCGGGGGTGGGGTGGCGCGGCGGGTAGTCTTCCTGGCTACGCCGCACCAGGGGACCTGGTCGGCCTACCTGGGGTGGGGGGAGGGGGCGGAGGAGATGATCCCCGGAAGTCGCTTCCTCACGGACCTCCCTACTGACCCGGCCCTCCCTGAGGGGGTGGAGGCCGTGACGGTGCGGACTCCGCTGGACACCCGCATTCTCCCGCCGGAGAGCGCGACCCTGCCCGGGGTTCCCGACGAGACCGTCTGCTGTCCCACCCACACGGGCCTGCTGCGGGACCTGGAGGCCTTCCGGGTGATCCGCCGGTTCCTGGCCGACGGGGTGGTGACGGCGGACGGAGCCTGAGGATGCTGGGGGGGCCGTCCGGGCTGGATCGCGGCCGGCGGGTTCCGGGGTCGAGCGGGTCCTAGCGCGAAGTGGCGAAGTCCACCTGTTCCGCCAGCTTGAGGTCCTTCTCGGTGATGCCGCCGGCGTCGTGGGTGGAGAGGGCGATGACCACCGTGTCGAACCGGATGTCGATGTCCGGGTGGTGATCCGCCGAGTCGGCGAGGGTCGCTACGCGATTCACGAAGACGATGGAATCCCGGAAGTGGTCGAACTGGAAGTCCTTGCGGACCTTGCCGTCTTCCACGCTCCAGCCCTCGCGACCTTCCAGCCAGCCTTCGATGGACTCCTCGTTCAGCTTCTCCGCCATGGTGGTCCTCGTTCCTCGTGGGGGGGGTCGGGCCGTTTCGTGCTCCCCTACCCGCGTGGGCCTCAGGCTTTCCCTTGCCGTAGGCATGGACCGCGGCACGTCCGCCTCCAGTCCCTGCCGCTGCGCCCCCGTGATCGCTCTCTGCGGGTGGGACGGGGAGGGGGTGGCCGAGGGGTTGACTCCCCGGCGGACACGACTTTATCGTGAGGGCTCCCTCGGTACTGCCGAGGGCCACGCCCCCATCGTCTAGTGGCCTAGGATATCGCCCTCTCACGGCGAAGACCGGGGTTCGAGTCCCCGTGGGGGTATCGGTCGCTTAGCTCAGCTGGTAGAGCGCTACGTTCACATCGTAGATGTCGCTGGTTCGAGTCCAGCAGCGACCATCTCAGAAAGCTGGTTTGAATCAGGACGGCTCTACGTCCCGACGGTGGCTGCCGTCGGGGCTTTTTTTGTGCCATTCCGGGTCGCGCGCCGCATCAGGACCGGGTTCTCGCGTTGGCCGATGGGCGGCGCCACACCGGCCGGAAGCCGTAGGATGTCTGCTGGGGTCCGCCCGGGCAAAGCCCCCGCCCGGCATGGCGCTTGCGTTCTTTCTGACCCGGAGCGCCCGCAGACCGCGGTGCGCCGAATGCAATCAAGGACGGAATGAGGTACGGAGCAGTCGCGACCATCGTGTTCGTGGGAATGGTGGTTGCCGGAGCAGTGTGGTTGACATCCGGGACGGGCGGAGCCGGGAGCGGCGCGAACCGACCGGACCGTGCTGCGGTGGAGTCGGGGGACGATTCGAACCCCGAGGACGTCCTGGCCTCCGTCCGCTCCATCGTGACCAGCGACACCACCATCGCGAACGCGGCGCGTGACTACTACCGGTCCTCCGACGCTCGCCTGCTGTGGGGCTCGGCGGACTCTCGTTCGGTCGGCGCCTTGGTCCAGGCCACGGAGTCTGCCCCCGCCGAGGGGCTCTGGGCCGACGAGGTGGATCCATCCGGCATCCGGGACGCCACCGGACGCCTGGACCGGAGCCGCGGTGATTCCGCCCGGGCTGCTGCGGAGCTGGACGTCTCCGAGGAGTTCCTGCGACTCGCCGCCCTCGTCGGGGGCGGAAGCGCCGTCCGCGAGGAGGTGGAGGTCGAGTGGGAGATGGACGCGGATCCGGCCCCTGATGCCGAGGTCCTGGCCCAGGTGGCGACGGCCGGCGTCGATTCGGCCCTGGATGCCCTCCAGCCTCAGCACCCGGTGTACGACCGGATGGTCTCGGCGCTGGAGCGCTACCGTAGCCTCCGGGATTCGGCCGTCACCTGGCCTGAGATCGACTCCTCGGCGGTGGCGGAGCCGGGGGACTCGGCTCAGGTGGTGGCTCAGGTACGGGCCCGACTGGCCGCCGGGGCCGACCCGGAGGAGCGTCGCCTGGCCCAGCGAGGCGGAGAGCAATCCGCTGTCCTGAATCCGTCTCTTGCGGGGGCCATCGCCCACTACCAGGGCCGGCACGGCGTGGTGGTGGACTCCGTCATCGGGCCGGAAACCGTCGAGATGCTCAACGTCTCCCTGGAGGAGCGCATCGAGCAGCTCCGCATCAATCTGGATCGCATGCGCTGGCTGCCCCGCGACTTCGGAGCGCAGGCGGTGCTGGTGAATGTGGCCGGCTTCGAGCTCCAGGTCCTTGAAGAGAATCAGCCCGTACTGGAGATGGACGTGGTAGTGGGCCAGCCCGAGTGGCGGACCCGGGTCTTCCACGACACCATCGACCACCTGGTCCTGAATCCCTACTGGCACGTGCCCGAGTCCATCGAGGCGGAGGAGACGCTGCCGAAGGTGAAGGACGACCCGTCGTATCTCCGGGACACCAACATGAGCGTGGTCCCGGCCGGCGAGAACTACGGGGAGCCGGTGGATCCGTCCACCATCGACTGGGCTTCGGCGACGGCCGACATGCCCTACGACTTCCGGCAGGAGCCCGGTCCGGAGAACGCCCTCGGCCAGATCAAGTTCATCTTCCCGAACCGCCACAACATCTATCTGCACGACACGCCCCAGCGCGCCGCCTTCCGGCGTGACTTCCGGGCCGTGAGCCACGGGTGCATCCGGTTGGAGCGGCCCTGGGATCTGGCACGGTACGTCTACCGGTCCAGCATCGACGAGGACCTGTCGGACATGGAGCGCATCCGCTCGTCCCGGGAACGCACGCGGGTGGACCTGGACCGGCCCATTCCCGTCTACCTGGTCTACCTCACCAACTGGGTCGACGAGGACGGGGAGGTAGCCTTCCACGACGACGTCTACAACCGGGATGCCCGGGTGGACCATCGGGTGGAGGTGGAACCATGACAGCCGGTCGTCTGCTGCTGGCCGGAGGGGCCCTGACGGTCGGCCTCCTGTGGGTCGGTTGGCCGGGTGGCGAGCGCGAGGTCATCGACGAACCCGTCCCCGAGGTGGAGGCCACCGGCGGCCCTCTGGCCATGGTGGCGCCCCACGGGCCCGTGGAGCCGCTTTCGCGGACGGCGCGCCCCTTCCCGGAGTCCCGCGAGGGGATCGGAGGGGAGGATCTCCGGGTCTTCGTTCAGGACGGGCGGCGGCGCCGCATCCGCCTGCCCCTGGAGTCCGTCTTCCTCCTGCCTGGGGCCGACGTGGACCTCTGGATCGAGGGCCGCCGTCCCGCCGACGTGTCGGTGACGGCCGAGGCGGGGACGGTGACCCGCACCGACAGCGCGGCCTGGAACTGGAGCCCTCCGGAGTCGGGTGGACATGCCGATCTGGTCCTGACGTGGGCCGGGAGCGACACCACGGTGCTCCGCGCCTTCCGGCTCGTCCCCCGGGATCGGGTCCAGAACGGGCGGATCGGGGGCTATCGCATCGGCTCCTACCCGACCAGGCCCCTCCGCGGCAATCCCATCTATTCGCCGCCCCGGGGG
>CAKZOQ010000614.1 GCA_937136445.1 uncultured Gemmatimonadota bacterium | reverse complement strand
AAGGGCGATGCGTGGTGGATGCCCCGGCAGGCGTGACCCGTACCCTGCGACAGCTCTTCCCTACCCTGTCGGTGGCGAACGAGGCCCGCAGGGACACGTCACCTTCAGGCGAACCCGCCGATCTCACCTTCGAGTCCTCCACGGGCGGGTGGCGGGTGCGGTGGGACGGCGGGGAGGAATTCCTGGATCGGGGGGAGGCGCTGGCCGCCGCGGAGCTCACCGTCACCCGGCGACTCCTCGAGGCCGACACGCAGCGCGTCCACCTCCACGGCACGGCGGCGGTGGGGCGCTCGGGACGGGCCGCCCTGGCCGTGGGACCCTCGGGAAGCGGCAAATCGACCCTGGCGTACGCCTGGTACCGGCAGGACCGCCCCCTCTTCGGCGACGATGTCGTGGTCCTGGACGAGCAGGGTCGCCTCCACCCCTTCCCCCGCCCCCTCACCGTCGACGCCGAGCGCCTTCGGGAGGCCGGCGAGCGGCCGGAAGCGGCTCCAGGGTGGACCCCCGGAGACCCCGACGTCTGGGTGGATCCCCGCCGACGCGGCGGGTGGGCCGGGGACGGGATACGGGAGGGGGTGGTTGCGGAGATCGCCTACCGGAACGAGGGCGGGACGACCTGGGATCTACTGGAAGGGGCGGAGCGGCTACGGGTCCTCCTGGGCGCCGTCCACCAGACCGGCCGGGACCGATCGGACGCCCTCGATGCCCTCATCGGACTGGTGGAATCGGTCCCGGTCTACCGGGTCCGGCACGCCGACGCAGGCGCGCTGGCTCGAGCGTTGTTGGAGCGGGTGGATGAAGGAAATCGTTGACGACCCCCCGTCCCACCCGAGACCTTTGATGTATGAATGATCGACGCGATTTCCTGAAGACGGTGGCCATGGGTGCGGTCTATGCGGCGCCCGTCGTCTACACGCTGAGCACTCCACGGGAGCTCCGGGCCATCGTCACCAGCGGGATGTTCATGACCGGTCGGTCCCAGGCAGCCCCCGGGGCCCAGCCGGCCACCCAGCAGGGCGTGCAGGCCCCGTGGGCCACTCCGCCGGAGAACGCCTCGCCCTGGACCACACCCCCACCCTGGGGGACCCAGCCCGGCTCACCGGGAGGCGAGGAATAGCCTCGGCGGCGGTCCGGGCCCTGGCCCACTCCGCCGGCACGCTCGGGGCGACCCTGGTCGTCCTCTTTCTCGTCGGACTGGCGGTTCCGCCCGCCGAGCAGTTCCCCGACTCTCTGGTCGGGGCGTTCCACACCTTCTTCGTAGGGGTGGTGACGGCCCAGGAGGGCCTCCCCGACGAGCACGATCCCGACTGGATTCAGCAGGCCCGCCCGGGGGACGTGCTCTTCGTATCCCGAGGGCACGTCGCGTGGGGGGAGTGGTCCCACGCCGCCGTCGTGGTGCGTGCCCCCGACGACGCCATCTGGGCCGAGCCCGGCGCGCTGGCGGTGCTGGACGCCGGAATCCATGACGGCATGTATTACTCGCCCGTTGAGGCCTACGCCGATTGGCCGCGCGTGGTACTCCGGCGGGCCTCGAGCGATCCCGAGGTGGCACGGCGGATCGCTGACGCAGCCCACGACCACCGGCACCGGATCTTCGTCAGCGTGACGCAGGGTGCGGGGACGCCGTACTCCAACTGCACCACGTCGGTCATCGAGGCGCTGGCCGCCGCCGGTCTCGACACCGGACTCACCGGTTGGCGCACCCCGGACGAGCTCCTACGCAGCCCTGTATGGCATCGTTGATCTGGCGAGGCTGGGCCGCCCTCTGCCTCCTCTCCGGCACGGTGGTGCTGCCGCTCTTCCTGGAAGTGTTCTCAGGAGGAACCGTCGTCCGGTTCCTGGCCCTGCCCCTCCGCTGGGCATGGGCCTGGTGGCCGGGTCGGGCCATCCTCCGAGCGGGATGGCTTCCCGCCCGGAGCGTCGGTGTGGGGCTGGCGACCTTCACCCTCGTGCTGACCGGCGTCCCGCTTCTGGATCTGATGGGCTGGACATCGGTGCACCCAGGCTGGTTCCTCGCCATGGAGTGGTGGCAGCGCCCCCTCTATCCCTGGGTCGAACTCCTCCCCCGTGGGTACCTCAACTGGCGCCCGAGCTACCTCTGGATCGTGGCCATCTGGACCCTCGTGGAGGGTCTGACGGTGGCCGCGGCGCTGCATCGATGGCGTCCCGGCGCAGCGCCACGCTAGGCCAGCGCCGCCCGGAAGACCCGGTCCAGATGGTCCAACCGCTCCTCTTCCCGCCGGAGCTCCAGGAGGGACTGCTGCCAGGGCGCATCCACCTGGATGGTCCGCGCCAACGGGAAGGAGAGCTCGCCTCCGGGGCTGAGCTCCGGAAGTCGCTCGGGCTCCTCGGGGAGCTGCTCCACCACGGCATGGAAGAGATCCAGCGATCGCCGGCGCCGCACCGCCAGGTCCAGCGCCTCGCCCTGGTCCGGGTAGGGTGTCACCAACGCCTCGTAGTACGGCTCGTCGGATTCGATGCC
>CAKZOQ010000613.1 GCA_937136445.1 uncultured Gemmatimonadota bacterium | reverse complement strand
GGCCCAGGAGTGGCTCAGGACGCGCTGGCCGCTGGACCCCGCCTGGGAGGATCTCCCGGCAGAACGAGGGGAGGAGGCCTGGACGTCTCTCCTGGCCGAGGCCGTGGAAGAGGCCCACCAAGCGGTGCGGCGCCGGGGCCACGGACAGCCCGAGCTGCAGGGCATGGGCACCACGCTCACGGTGCTGGCACTGGACGAGGGAGCGGGTCGCTGGGCGCTGGGGCATGTCGGGGATTCGCGGGCCTACCTGCTCCGGGACGGGTCCCTCTCCCGCCTCACCCGGGACGACACCTGGGTCCAGGAGCAGCTCGATGCCGGTCGTCTCGACCCGGACGAGGCGTGGCGGCACCCGTCGGGGCACGTCCTCACCCAGGCCGTGGGGCTGGACCCGGGACCGGAGCCGTCGAGCGCCACCGGGTCCCTTCACCCCGGCGACCGGTTCCTCCTCGCCTCGGACGGACTCACCGACATGGTGTCCGAAGCCCGCATCCGTCGGCTCCTCTCCAGGGAGGGGTCGTTGGAGGAGGTGGCCCGGCAACTGCTTGAGGCCGCCCTGGAGGCCGGCGGCGAAGACAACGTCACCCTCGGCCTGGCCGAGATGGCGTCCTGACGGACGGAGAAGTCCACGGCCGCCCTACCGTCAGAGGGGGCGTCAGGGGGGAGTGGTGAGGCGCTCCAGGAGTCCCGAGGGATCCAGGGTCCGTCGCTCCAAGGTGAAGACCCGCAGGACCCGCGCCGTCCGGTAGAGCTCTCGCGCCACCCGCGGCAGGTCCACGAGCCCCGGCAGGCCCCGCTCGTCCAGACGTTCCACCGCGCCGCTCCGCGTACCCACCAGAACGTCGAGCTGGAACATGGCCTGCTTGGCAGGGAAGTCGATGACGACCTCCCCGGGCTCCAGATCGAGCCCGGCGGCCAGCTCGTCCTCCAGGGCGCGCTTCTCCGGAGAGTCCCCCACCGCCCAGCCCTGGATCTCCCGGCCTCCCAGATCCGCCGCGGTGAGCTCCAGCGCCCGCTTTGGAAGGCGTCGGTTACGGAGGGCCGGGAGCCATCGAGCGGAGAGCCGTCGCGCCACCTCGGAATCGGAATCCCCGGCCCGGCGGTCGATCTCGTAGAGGAGCTGTTCGTCAGTGGGGCCCACCAGCTCCTCCGCCGCCAGCAGACCGTCGCGCACCGCCTCGTCCACGATGCGCTTGTAGAGCGCCGTCGCGGCCCGCACCCCGTGGTGCCAGTACACGTTGCGGAACATCTGGTACTTGGCGAAGAGGAGGGACTCCAGCGCCGCCACCGCCTTCTCGTGGACGCCCACCTCCCAGGCGCCGCTGGCGGGATCCTGGAGGAGGACGAGGCCCTGCAACAGACGATCCACGTCCACCTCTCCGTACGGCACCCCGCAGAAGCGGGCATCCCGGCGGAGGTACTCCATCTTGTCGAGGTCCAGGCTCCCGGAGACGAGCCCGCGGAGCGGCAGACGGCTCTCTCCCCGGATGACGTCGAAGATGGCCTCCGGAGCCTCCGGACCCAGCGGCTCCAGGGCGGAGGCCAGCGCCGGGGAGGCGAAGAACCGCCGGCTCACCTCCTCGTGGTCCGCCGGCACCTGCTCCGGCTCCAGCTCCTCCAGCGCATGGGAAAAGGCGTAGTGGCCGATGTCGTGGAGGAGGGCGGCATAGGGGATCAGCTCGGCGCCCTGCCAGGCCTCCTCCGGCGCCCGGCTTCGCTCCTGCAACTGCCGCAGGGCCATCCCCGTCAGGTGGTAGACGCCCAGGGCATGGTCGAAGCGGGTGTGGGTGGCGCCGGGATACACCAGATGAGCCAGGCCGAGCTGCCGGATGTAGCGAAGGCGCTGGAAGGCCGCCGTGTCCACGATGCGCACCGCCGTGGGATCGAGGCGGATGGTGTTCCAGAGGGGATCGCGAACGAGCTTGGCGTCGTCGGGTCCAGGCGCTTCGGGTGGGGTCATGCCGAAAGCTGGACGAGGCCTCCTGGCGGAGCAATGCAGGGGAGGGCCCGTTGGCGGCGGCCTCCCGGCATCCCTATCTTCCGGCCCCCGAACAAAACACGAACACCGCACCGCCGCCTGTCGTGCACCCCAACCCCTCCCTGCGCGCCCACGTCCGGACCCACGCCGAGAACCGGCCGGGCATCTATCGGATGTGGGCCCGGGGCGGCGGCGGGGGGAGAGGGCCCCTCCTCCCCTCGGCCACCCGGGGGGCGCTGGACGGCGACCGGGGCGAGCTGCTGTACGTGGGGAAGTCGGTCCGGGTACGCAGCCGCCTCCTCTCCTACTTCCGGGCGCCCAAGGGCGAGAAGGCCGCCGAGCTCATCCGGACCGCCGACCACATCGACTGGGACTACGTGCCCAACGAGTTCGCCGCCCTGGTGCAGGAGATGAAGCTGATCCAGCAGGCTCGCCCCCGCTTCAACGTCCGTCACAAACGGAAGCGCATCTACGCCTTCGTGAAGGTCACGCGGGAGCCGGCGCCCCGGGTGGTGCCGGTGAGCCGGGTGGCCGACGACGACGCCACCTACTATGGGCCCTTCCCTCGGGTCCGCAGCCTGGCCCGGACGGTTCGGGAGCTCTGCCACGCCCTGGGACTCCGGGACTGCCCGGGCCCCACCCCCATCGTCTTCGACGACCAGCTCGAGATCTTCCGGGGCGGCCGGACCCCTCGCTGCCTCCGGGCGGATCTCCGGAGCTGCCTCGCCCCCTGCTGCGGCCGGGTGAGCGCCGCCGACTACGCCCGGGCGGTGGAGACGGCTCGCCGGTTCCTGGAGGGTCGCGGGGCGGGGCCCCTCGGCGAGATGGAGGCGACCATGGCCGCCGCCGCCGAGCGCAGGGATTTCGAGTACGCCGCCATCCTCCGGGACCGGCTGGGGAGGCTCCGGGGCTTCCAGGACGAGCTGGTGGCCTTCCGGGGCCGGGTGGAGGACCTCTCCTTCGTATACCGCGTGCCTGGCTTCCGGGGCCACGACCGTCTCTACCTGGTGCGGGGCGGGCGCATCCGGGCGGCCCTGGACCACCCCAAGAACGGACGGGAGCGCGCTCGTGCGGCGACGTCCGTCGAGGCGGTCTTCGAGGCGCCGGACCCCGGGCCCTCGGCCCTGACCCCGGACCAGGCGGCCGAGATCCTGCTGGTGGCGCAGTGGTTCCGAAGCAACCCCGGAGAACGGCGGGG
>CAKZOQ010000612.1 GCA_937136445.1 uncultured Gemmatimonadota bacterium | reverse complement strand
CCCTGGTAGTAGCCCACGTAGAGGCGATCGCCCTCGGCCCAGACGTTGTGCGCCCCGGCCTCGGGGACTTCGTAGCGCGCCACCTCCACCGGGTTGTCCATGTCGCTCATGTCCAGGACGTGGATGTAGCCCCGGGCCTCGATGGGCTCCTCGGGGTTCCAGTCGCCGGGGAAGATCTCGTCGCCCACGAAGAGGTACTTCCCGTGGCGCCAGGCGACGTGGGTGTTGCCGATGGGGTAGGCGTAGCGGCTCACCAGCGTGGGCTCGGTGGGGGTGCCGCCGTGGGTCCCGGCGCCCACGTCCAGCGTGACGGCCCCGTCGTCCCAGTAGGAGACGTAGGCGTAGCCGTCCTGCACGATGACGTCGTGGAGGGAGCGCTGCTCGTTGTCCACCGCCCACCGTCCCACCTCCTGGACGTCCGCCGGATCCGAGATGTCCAGGACGTGGACGGCGCGCGTGCCGTTGTGGACGGCATAGACCAGGTCCAGGTCGCCCTGGATCCAGACGTTGTGCACGCCGCCGGTGAGGGTCTCGGTGTACTCGGAGATGACGGTGGGGTGGGCCGGCGTGGTCAGGTCCAGCATCACGATGCCGTTCCGGCGATTGGAGGCACCCTCCCGGGTCACGATGCCCACCCGGTTGTTGGGGTGGATCTTCACGTCGTTGATCCGGCGGGCGTCGAACTGGAGGGAGTCGGTGAGGACGGGTGAGCCGGGATCCGTCACGTCCCAGATCTTCATCCAATCGTGGTAGAAGGTCCCGATGTAGGCGTAGTCCCGCCCGTCGATGCCCTCGAAGACCCAGACGTCGCCCGAGTGGTGGTCGGCGATGGTGCCACGCCCCACCCGCACCAGCTCCGCCTCCAGCCCCCGCTCCTCCACGTGGATCACCGAGCTGGCCGCTGCCCGCTCGCCCAGGCGGGCGGTGACCCGGTAGGTCCCGGGAGCCTCGGCGACGAAGACGCCGTCGCCGTCCTCCTCCTCCACCTGGCCCCCGACCCCCGAGACCGACCAGGCCGGCCAGGCGGCCACCTCCTGGTCGGTGTCGGCCCGGGCGACCCGGGCCTGTAGGCGCACCACGTCGCCGGTGCGGACCCGGCTTTCGGCGGGGGTCACGGCGTAGGTGAGGCCCACGGTGGGGCGGACCCGGAGGGGCACCTGGGTGGTGGCGGCGCCATCGGCGGTGGAGACGGTGATGCGGGCCTCCCCGGCGCTCCGGGCGAAGACGAGTCCCGCCGGGTCCACCCCGGCCACCGCCGGATCCGAGCTCTCGTAGCGGAGCTGCGGGTCCGCCACCCCCTCGCCCAGCCGGTTCCGGGCCTGTACTCGCAGCGGCAGGGCCTGGCCGGCGAAGGGGGCAGGGTCGGCGAATCCGGCGTCCAGCTCGGAGGCGGGGAGCGCACGGATCCGTACGGTGGCCTCGGTGGGGGTGCTCCCCACCACCGCGGTGATGCGGGCCGTCCCGGGGTTCAGCGCCGTCACCAGGCCTGTCTGGTCCACCTGGGCCAGCTCCGGCGTCGATGCGATCCACCGAACGCGCGCGTCGGAGAGGCTCGCGTCTTCCCCGTCGGAGGTGCGGACGGCGAGCTGCACCGTCTCGGAGACGCGGATCTCCGAACGCCCGGGAGTGACCTGCACCTCCTGCGGGGAGGACTGGAGGAGGGTGGCGAGCAGAAGTGCGCCGGTGAGGTGGCCCATGCCGAGTGCTCCGTGGTGCGAAACCGAGAGGGTGTCCAGGGTGCCCGCCCACCCTAGAGTGGGGGTGGGGGTGGAGCAAGGACACCGGGCTGCCCTCGCCCTGGCGCCTTCGACTCGTCTCGCTCGCCCTGGGGGGGCGTTCTACTATTCCCCGCACCCACTCGGCGGACCTTCCTCTTCGCGGACCGTGACCCACGACCTGCCCTCCCTGCGTTCGCGCACCACCACGCTTCTCCGGACGGCGGAGTCGGACCCGCCGGCGCTGGACGAGTTGGTGGACCCCGTCTACGTGGAGCTGAAGCGGATGGCCCGTCGGCAGCTCGCCCGGGAGGCGCCGGGTCACACCCTCCAGCCGACGGCGTTGGTCCACGAGGCCTATCTCCGGATGGTGGACGCCAGCCGGGTGGACGAGAGAGGTCGGGCCTACTTCTACGCGGCCGCGGCCCAGGCCATGCGGCGCGTCCTCGTCGATCACGCTCGGCGCCGCGGGGCCCGGAAGCGGGGCGGCGACCGGGTCATGGAGTCGCTGAAGCCGGAGACCCTCGCGGTGGACGCCTTCGCCGGGGACCTCCTGGACCTCCACGACGCGCTGGAGCGGCTGGCCGAGCGCTCCCCGCGACAGGCCCGGGTCGTGGAGTGCCGGTATTTCGGCGGGATGTCGGTGCAGGAGACGGCCCGAGCGCTGGACGTCTCGCCCCGCACGGTGAAGTACGACTGGTCCATGGCGCGTGCCTGGCTCTTCCGTGCGCTGGGTGGAGAGGCCGCCCCCTCGGGATGAGCGGGTCCGGACGGGGGTCGCCCGACGCCGAGTGGGGCCGACTGGAGGAGCTGTTCCGACGGGCCGTGGTCCTATCTCCGCAGGACCGCGCCGCCATGCTCGTCGACCTCCGGGAGGAGGAGCCCGCCGTGGCCCGGGAGCTGGAGGATCTCCTCGAAGCCCACGACTTCCTGGCCCGCGCCGAGGAGAGGGAACCTGAAGACGCCTTCCTCCTCCGCCTGGACTCCCAGTGGGCAGCGGCCCTCGTCGAGGACGGCAGCCTGACACCCCCGCCCGCCCCGCGGACCGTCGGTCGGTACCGGATCGTCGAGACGCTGGGCCGAGGAGGGATGGGAATCGTGTATCGGGCCCTCGATCCGCGGCTGGAGCGGGAGGTGGCGCTCAAGCTGCTCCCTCGATGGCTCGCCGTCGACGAGCGCGCTCGGGCGCGCTTCAGCCGGGAGGCCCGTACCGCTTCGGCCCTCGACCACCCGAACATCGCCACCATCTTCGAGATCGACGTCGCCGAGGATGGTCGGCCCTACATCGCCATGGCCTACTACCCCGGGGGGACCGTGGCGGAGCGCCTGGAGGAGGGGCCTGCATCCGTCGCCGAGGCCCGGACGGTGGCGGAGGGTGTGCTCCGGGGCCTCGAGGCCGCCCACCGGGCGGGAATCGTCCACCGCATGCTCGACGCCTATCAGGCGGACCATGACGAC
>CAKZOQ010000611.1 GCA_937136445.1 uncultured Gemmatimonadota bacterium | reverse complement strand
GAGCCGTGGTCAGGGCCGGAGAGCTGACCCGTCGTGCAGCCGCGCGGCTGGAGACCGAGCCCGAGGCGGCGCGAGCCGACCTCGACGACGCGTTGCGCCTGTTGCCCACCTCCCCCGACGCCCTCTTCTACCGGGGTGTGAGCGGGATGATGGCGGGCGACGACGCTCCGGCGCAGGCGGATTTCAGCGCCGCCCTCATGTTCCGACCCCGGCACCTCCCATCGCTGGGCAACCGCTTCACCGTCCGGCTGCGCCTGGGAGATCTGGACGGGGCGCTCGCCGACTGCGATGCGATCCTCGAGCTCGATCCGGAGCACGACGCTGCCCTGTACCACCGCGCCCGCCTCCGCAGCGGCCGCCAGGACTGGGAGGGCGCCGTCGCGGACCTCGACCGCTTCCTGGAGATCCATCCGGAGAGCGTCGAGTCCCTGGTGCTCCGCGCCGCCGCGAAGGAACAGACCGGGGACGTCGCCGGGGCGCTGGACGACCTCGTCCGGGCCAAGCCGGCCTACACGGAGGAGAAAGGGAGGAGGAAGCTCGAGGCCAAGTTGGCGGAGCTGAGGGCACGCACAGGTGAAGGCCCGGCGAGCGACCCCGACCCAGATGCCCCGGAATCCGATCCGTGACCGAGGAGCCCGGGGCGCTCCTCCGGCCCATCACCCTCGGTCGCCTGACCCTTCCCGGCCGGCTGTTCAGGGCCGCCACCTCCGAGACCCGCGCGACGCCGGAGGGCCTCATCGGACCCGAGTACCTCGCGCACTACGAGCCCATCGCCCGAGGGGGAACGCCCCTCATCATCACCGGCAACATGTACACGAGCCGGAAGGGTCGCTCCACGCCGAGGCAGGCTGGTGCGGACCATGACGGCACGCTTCCAGGGCTGCGGGCGCTGGCGCGTACGGTGCACCAGCACGGCTCCCGGGTTGTGGTCCAGCTCAGTCATGCGGGCCGCCAGCTGCTGCCTCCGGCCGTGGACGTGAGCGAGGCGGTGTCGGCGTCGGCCGTGAAGGACCTGTTCACGGGCACCCGTCCGCGGCCGCTCGACGTGGACGAGATCGAGCAGATCGTCCGGGACTTCGCCGACGCTGCGGCTCGATGCCAGGAGGCTGGGGCGGACGGCGTCCAGATCCACGCCGGACACGGGTATCTGATCAGTCAGTTCCTCACTCCGTACACGAATCGCCGAGACGACCGGTACGGCGGCTCGCCCGAGCGTCGCGCCACCCTCCTCGTGGAGGTCCTCGACGCCGTGCGTGCGCGGGTGGGCCCCGAGTACCTCGTCATGGTCAAGCTCAACGGGTCCGATGCGCTTCCCCTTCGGCGGGGGCTGGGTCCGGACGAACTGGTGGGCATGGCCGCCCTGGCCGAGCGTCACGGCGCCGACGCCGTCGAAGTCTCCGTCGGGCACTACGAGTCGGGCTTTCCCGTGGTCCGGGGCACCTTCGGCCGGTCGCTGCGAAACTTCGCGCACGGGGCGGGCCGACATCTCCCGCTGCTGCGCCGGCTCGGCCTGCGGCTCGGGTGGCCGGTGGCTGCGCTGGTGTGCAACCTCGCCTGGAAGCCCCGGGAGGGATTCAACCTGGCCTATGCGCGCAGGTTCAAGCGAGCCGTGGGGATCCCGGTCCTGTGCGTCGGGGGCTTCCGCACGCGCCGGGCCATGGAGCGAGCCATCGACGAGGGATCCTGCGACGCGGTGACGGTGAGTCGCGGCTTCCTCGCGGACCCCTACCTGTGGCGCCACCTCCGCGACGGCACGGGCGGCCCTCGCTGCGTGGACTGCAACGCCTGCGTCGGGCACATCGGGACGCTCCCCGTGGACTGCTACCACCCCGACGTCCGGCGGGAGCGCGACGCCATGCTCCAACGGGAGTCATGACGGGGGAGGGCGGCTGCTCGCCCCCGGACGGCGGGGCGGCAACGCGCACCCGGCGCCTGGGCATTGCGCGATTCTCCCGGACGCGGTTCCGTCACGCTACTTGCTCGCTCGGCACCCCCGCCGCGACCTCCTCCCCTCACCGCCCTCCGGGGCACTCAGGAGCCTCCGTGTCCACCTACCTCCGATCCTCGCTCCGGCGAATCGGCCTCGTCGGCGCGCTGCTGGTGACGGCATCCTGCGCTCCCCTCCAGGGTCAGGATGAGCTCGCTCTCCGGGCCGAGAACTTCTACGGGATGCCGGAGCTGTTCGCCGGCTTCTCCTTCTCGGTCGGTGAGGTCAGTACGATCTCGCCCCCGACCCCGGCTGCCTACCGGGATCTGGTCGTGCCCACCCTGGACGGGCGTCTCCGCCTGGGCGTCCAGAGCACCTTCCTGCCTCAGAACCGACTGCGGCAGAGCGAAGCGGAACAGGCGCAGCGGAAGGTCGACGAGCGTCTGATCGCGGCGACGGACACCTACCTGGGCCTCCTCGCGCTCCATCGGATGCGTGCGGTCGCCACCGACGAGAACATCCGCTTCACGGAGACCGTCGGAAACCGGATCGACTACTTCGACGCCGCCGGCTTCGTGCCTCGAGGATTCGTCGCCGTGCTCGCCCAGAATCTCCTTCGCGACGGACCCTACCATCGATACTTCTGCAACGAGGAGCCGAGCTGCACCGAGGCGTCCCGCCTGCACCGCCGGGTGGGAGTCAGGGACATCGGTGCCGGCGCGGGGCGGTGGGGCCGGGGCGCGGACGAGTTCGCGGCCCAGACGGCGGTGGAGGAGTTCCTGAACTCGGACATGGCAGCGCTGCGCGCGTGGTCGGAGTCGCTGTCGCCCGAGGTGTCTCTGGTCGGATCGGCGGAGATCCCGGAGTACGATTTCGCGCGACGGGGCTTCCCCCTTCTGATCAGGCCGCCGCAGAACACCTCCCCGCGCGCCAACGACATGCGGTACTTCAACTACACGTCGCCCGACGATCCGCTGGGCCTCCAGATGCCCGACGGAATCCACTACAGCGCCTTCCTGCCCATGGAGCCGGCGGACGCCGAGGGATTCATCGAGACGATGGCGGAGCGGCGGCCCAATTCCTCGTCCGGGGTGATCTACTTCGTCGCGGAGGCCACCCTGCGGGACCTCGCCGTGAACATGGAGGGGGTGCGAGGCGGGTTCGCGTGGACCTATTCACTGACCAGCGCCGACCTCGCCCTGTTCGGCGACGCACGACTCACGGAGCCCCTCGGCACCATTACCGTCGAGAGGGCTCCGTGAGGGGCTGCCTGATCGCGTTCGGCTCCCGAGCGGCGGCCCTGCTCCTCCTCTTCCTCGGGTACGTCGGCCCAGCCCCTGCCCAGGTGACGGATCGGATCCTCAGCGGGAACAGCACGGGGGAGGTGGAGCCGACGCTCCCGGGCGAATACCTCACGCTGACCCCACCTGCCGGCACCTCTCTGCAGGCCTTCCGGGTCCCCGCGCACGACGGGCGCATCCGGATGGGGATGCTGTCTGCTCCGGTGCAGCGCGGACAGCTGGGAAGTGCGGAGATCAATGCCAGGATGCGGGGGCTGTTCATCGAGCGAGCGAGCCATCAGCTCTTCCTCGACCTCCTCGCCCTCGGGGAGAATCGGGAGGTCCTCACGCGCGAGAACCTGTTGGGGCTCTATACGAGTGGGCGCAACACCGGGACGGTGGTCGCGGGGGCGAACCCATGGCCGGGGCTGCTGATCTGGTCGGCCCGTGGTGTCCTGGCCGACGACGCCTACCGGGAGGTCTTCTGTGTCGACGACGTCCCCTGCCCGTTGGACGTGTACCAGGGCCCCCGGCCCTTCGATATCGGGACCCGGAACCGAGCTGGCGGGGTCGTGTGGGGGAACGCCACCAACGAGTTCCGCTTCCGGGCCGCCTACGAAACGTTCGTGACCAACTACGTCGACGACATGATCGAGTGGGGTGCGAGCCTGCCGCGGGACGCCGCCTATGTGGCCCCGGTGCAGATGCCCAGCTACGACTTCAACCTCGGAGCGTATCTTCTGCGGCTGTCGGCAGGTGGGCCGGGGATGCTCCCGGAGGGTCGCCCCTTGGAGGTCCGTCGGGACGCCTACGAGATCGAGATCCGACTCCACCCCGGTACCCGAGAGATGTCGTCCATCCTGTTGACCTGGAAGCTGGATCGGGCCGGCGCCGAAGCGCTGCGCAACTCCCTGCAGGAGCGGGGTACGAACCAGCTCTTCCTCAGAGTCGAGGGTCTCGTCGGGTTCATGCCCATCGACCGCGCGGCCATGCAGAGCCCCCGTGCGCTCGAACAGACACCTGTCTTCGAGTTCACGGGCGACTCCTTCGACCTGTTCTACGACGTCGAGCTCACGGAGCCCGCGGCTTCGTTCCGCCTCGGAGGGTAGACAGGGCACGCTCGGTCCACGGATCGCCTCCTTCACCCACCCCATCCAGGAACCCCACCCATGGCGCCCGACCGATCCGGCGAACCACTCCTCGGATACACGGACTGGCTGAGGGCGCAGTGGCGGGGAGACCTCGAAGACGACCCGAGGCTCCTCCAGGTGACGGTGGGCGAGCACGCGGACGGTCGGTTCGGGACGGTCGGGGAGGTGGTTCGCCACATCTTCGGCGCCGAGCTTCGATACGCGGATCGCATCGCGGGACGCCTGGTCACCGACGTCTCCGGGGTCGATGCGACGTCGGTGGAGGCGTTGTTCGAGCTCGGAGATCGATCCCGCGAAGCCACCCGACAGCTTCTGGACGCGACCTCCGAGGTCGGGTGGGACGAACACCGGACCTTCGAGATCGGGGACTTCGAGTTCGCGGGAACCGCCTGGAAGATCTTTGTTCATGTCCTGGTGCACGAGATCCGGCATTGGGCCCAGCTCGGCAGCCTCCTCCGACTCGCGGGGAAGCCCCGGCCCCTCCACGATTTCCTCGTCAGCCCGGTCCTGGGCGGGACCTTCGGACGGCGGGCGAAATGAGCCTCCGGCGGGGGTGACGCACGTGGCCCTCGCGGCGACGCCGGGTCCGGAGCTATCCTGGGGTTCCGGACAAGGAGGTCACAGATGGACGAACGTCTGCAGGGGGAGATCGCGGGGGCCGAAGCCTACGAGGCGCTTCACGTGCCGGCCCTCTTCGGGGAGTGGGCGCCCCGCGTGCTGGATGCGGCGAAGGTCGGGACGGGGCACGCGGTCCTCGATGTGGCGTGCGGGACCGGGATCCTGGCACGAACGGCGGCGAGGCGCGTCGGCTCCTCCGGACGGGTCGTGGGTGTCGATCCCAACCCCGGCATGCTGGTGGTGGCGGAGCGGTTGGACGATACCATCGACTGGCGGCAGGGCACCGCCGAAGAGCTGCCCGTGGAGGATCGTTCCTTCGACCGGGTCGTTTCGCAGTTCGGGATCATGTTCTTCCCGGACCCGGAGCGAGCCGTACAGGAGATGGTACGCGCCCTGGCACCGGGAGGGCGGTTCGCCATCGCCGTGTGGGACTCCCTGGAGAACACGCCGGCCTACGCCCGGGAGGTCGACCTGCTGCACCGGATGGCCGGCCCCGGCGCCGCGGATGCCCTCCGGGCGCCCTTCGTCCTCGGGGACCGCGGGGCCGTTCAGCAGATGATCGAAGGAGCGGCGAGCTCTCCGGTGGACGCATCGACCGTGGAGGGGCGGGGACGCTTCCCGGGCGTGCGTTCGATGGTGGAAGCCGACCTGCGCGGGTGGCTCCCGGTCATGGGCGTGGAGCTCGATGAGGAGCTCATCGTCGCCATACTTGCCGCCGCCGAAGAGGAGCTCGCGGAGTTCGTAGCGCCCGATGGTCGAACCGACTTCTTGTCGCCGGCCCACATCTTCTCTGGACGGCGGGGGGACGCCTAGCGAGAGGAGGAAGACCACCACGGGCGGACCCAACGAGGCTCCGGAAGAGGTAGGCGGCATGGCGCTTGCGTTTCCTACCCTCTTGAGTGACCGGTCGCCCGGTCGCCCCCCCAGTTCACGACAACCCTGAGGCTATCATGCTACAGCTTGCCGTCGTTCTTCTCGTCATCGCCCTCATCGCAGGTGTCCTCGGCTTCGGTGGCATTGCCGGCGCCTCTGCCACCCTCGCCAAGTGGGCCTTCGTCATCTTCTTGGTCCTCGCCGTCCTCGCCTTCCTCTTCTGATGCCATCGGACGACGCCGACGCGGCGTCTTCGACCACGCCCGACGAAGGGCGCATCCAGGCGCGTCTGGAGGAGCGTCTGGGTGTGCCCTTCACGCGTGGGAACCGGGTCCAGGCCCTCCGCAACGGTGTCGAGATCTTCCCGGCCATGCTCCAGGCCATCGAGGAGGCATCGCACTCGGTGGAGCTGGAGACCTTCATCTACTGGTCGGGGGCGGTAGCCGAGCGCATGGCAGAGGCGTTGGCCGACGCCTCTCGTCGAGGGGTGGAGGTGCGGGTGCTGCTGGATGCCGCCGGATGCCTCCCGATGGACGACGAGCTGCGGACCGTCATGAGGGAGGCGGGCGTGGAGGTGCGAGACTTCGGACCTCTTCGGCCGTGGCGCTTCTGGGAGCTGGACCACCGCACCCATCGGAAGATCCTGGTCTGCGACGGGCGGCTGGGCTTCACCGGTGGAGTCGGCATCGCCGAGGAGTGGGAAGGAGATGTTCGGTCACCCGAGGAGTGGCGCGAGACCCACTTCGCCCTTCAGGGCCCTGCCGTGCAGGGGCTGCGAGGCACCTTCCTCGAGCACTGGCTCGCGGCGGGAGAGGAGTCCGACGACGCCACTGCACGGCTCCCCGACTGGGGTGGAGACGAGTCTTCGGCGAAGGCCCGGGACCAGACGTCCCGGGAAGGACCCGAAGGGGGGGAGGCTCGTGTTCAGGTCATCGCCAGCACGGCGGCTGGGCGATGGTCCACGGCCCAGACGCTCTTCCGGGCGCTGGTCGATGAAGCACGCCACTCGGTGCAGATCACCACGGCCTACTTCGTCCCCGAACCGGATGTGGTGGACCTCCTGTGCGGAGCCGCCGAGCGAGGGGTGGAGGTGGACATCCTCCACCCTGGACCGCACATCGACCACCGGGTGTCGCAGCTCGCCGGCGAGGCCGTGTACCCCGAACTCCTGGATGCGGGCGTACGGATCTGGAGGTACCAGAAGTCCATGATCCACGCCAAGGTGCTCATCGTGGACGGCGTCCTGAGCTGCATCGGGTCCGTCAACTTGAACCATCGCTCGGCGCAGAAGGACGACGAGGTGGCCCTCAACGTGCTGGATCGGGGGCTGGCCGCCCGACTCTCCGGGCACTTCCACGAAGACCTGACGGTCAGCGAGGCGGTGGCGCGGGAGAGCCTCGAGGAGGATCTCCCGTGGTGGCGGCGCGTGGCGGCGAAGGCCGCGTCCATGGTCCGCGCGGAAGTCTGAGCGAAGAGGAGGGCCACCGGCCCACCCGTGCTGCCCTCAGTCGGCGGCGCTCCGGACGCCCGACAGGAGCATCGACCGGTCGAAGTCGATGTCGTCGTCGTCCATGGTGTGCAGCACCGAGATGTCGCCGGTGGATTCGAACACCACCGCGCGGATCTGATCGCGGTTCAGGACGTTGGCCTCGCGGAGCTTCGCAAGGAGGTCCGCTTCCGAGACCCCGGCCGAGCGCATGTTCGCCTCCAGCATCCGCCCCCCGTCCATGAGGAGAAGGGGTTCGTTGTCCACCGCCGATCGGATGCCCCGGCTACGCACGCGGAGGCGAGCCACCAGGAGCTGCAGCACGAACAGGCTCGAGATGGCCACCACACCCTGGGCCAGAGACGGGGTCGGCGACCCCACGGTGGCCGCGACCAGGGACCCCATGGCCACCGTGATGGCGAAGTCGAAGCCGGACATCTTGGAGAAGCTCCGGAGGCCCATGATCCGGGTCCAGAGGATGAGGGCCGCGTAGATCCCGACGGCGGTCAACGGGACCATGGGGAGGCTGACGGCGTCGCTCACCAGCCAGTCGATCGTAAACCAGTCCATCGAGGGCTCCGGGAAAAGGAAAGGGTTGGGTCCCTACCCGCTCATGGGACGCCCGTTCAGTGCTCGCGGTGAAGGACTGCCGGGAGGCGATGTGGCGCCGGGTCAGCTAGCTTCCAGGCGTGGCAAGCACGGCAGACTCATCAGGAACCACCCCAAGAGGCCCCCGCATGGCCGACGATCCACCAAACACCGACTGGGACGAGGTCGACGAAGCCTCGCTGGAGTCCTACCCCGCCAGCGACCCGCCCGGCTGGATCGGCCGGGAGCCGCACGCATACGAGGAGAGGCGGAAGACCCGGGCGGCCGAACACGCGCAGGCGCTGGAGGGGGACGTGGTAGCCGGCGTCTTCGCGACGGAGGCCCAGGCGCAGAAGGCCGTGGAACTGCTGGCCGAGGCTCACTTCGATCCGGAGCGGGAGTTGAGCGTCATCCTATCTCACCGCCGGGAGAAGGAGGAGGTCCCGGTCCACGAGGTCTTCGAGGTCCGGCGCTGGGCCGAGATCGGCGCGGCCGCCGGGGCGATCCTGGGTTCCGCCGCGGTCTTGGTCACCGGGATGTCGGTGGGGCCCTTGAGCCTGGTGGCCGCGGGACCTGTGGCTGCGGCCCTGGAAGCCGCCTACGCCGGAGGGGCCACAGGCTTCATGATGGGTGTTCTCCACGGACTCACAGAGACCCGGGACGAGGCGGAGTTCCACCTCAAGCACATAGAAGGCGGCGTTGTCTGGGTGGGCGTCCACGCCACAGGGGAGCGGGCAGAGAAGGCTCGCGAGGCGCTCACGGAAGCCGGAGCCCGGCGCTTCACGGGTTGAGCCCCGACGGGGGGGCTCCGTTCGCGGCCGTCCGATCCTCTTCCGCGCCGAGTGGTCCGCCCTTCGGGTGACGCCGTTCCGATCGCCGCCCGCGCTCAGGCCCGCGCCGCCCAGAAGAGGCGCACGCTCTCCACCTGGATGTCGTTCTTCTCCAGGGGGACCTCCATCTCCTCGATCTCTCCCGCCACCTCCTTCCATTCCTCCCATATGGCGTCGAGCTCCTCGACGAGCTCCGCCTCGATCCGGAGGATCTCCTCCGCCAGGTCGTCCACCTTCTGTTCGGCGGTACGCACCCGGTCCTGGGCCCGGAGCGTTTGGGACCGGCGCCGGGAGATGCTCGACAGGCCGCTGGTGCGGCGCCGACCTCCCAGGAACATGGAGAGGACCTGGCCTGCGCCGGTGACGAGTTCGTCCTGACGCGTGCGTGCCGCCTCCGCCGCCAGGTCCCGGGCCCGTCGCTCGGCATCGGTGTGGCGTTTCTCCGCGGTCCGGAGCTTGGATTCGTAGCGGTCGCGCAGCTTCGAGGCTTCCTCGTCGGCCTCATTCTCCGCGGCTTCGAGGCATCGGGCGGCGAATTCGGCCTCGGTCTCCGCCGGGCGCGAGACCAGGCGGAGCTCCGCGTTCCGCTGCAGGGTCAGGGCGCGGGTCCGGTACAGATGGTCCCGGAGGTCGCGCGAAGCATCCCGCAGGAAGGAGGAGGAGTCCAGCGGCGCGCCGGTGAGGCGCCAGGTCGCGTCCTCGGGCGGGTCGGAGTCGAAGTCGCGCTCGTCGTGGTCCACCGCCACGGCGGCGCCCGGGTCGAAGTGCTCCTCCAACGGAAACACCACCGCCTCCCACTCCTCCTGGA
>CAKZOQ010000610.1 GCA_937136445.1 uncultured Gemmatimonadota bacterium | reverse complement strand
GGTCGTCTAGAAATGCGCCCCGGACCCGGGGGACCGCAACAGGCGGAACCCATTCCGCCTTCCGCCCGCCCGACAAGCCGTGCTCGTCCATATCTCATCTTCGGTGCAACGTTTCCGTCACTGACGCTTAACGTTCAGGGGTTGCCGAGCGTGGCCCATCTCGTGCGCCAGGGTTCGCCCCTGGCCGTGGATCAGGGAGGGACTGGGCCCGCGGTGCGCGGCGTTGACCACGATCCCCTCGGGCTGGATCGGCTCTCCGGGCGCCAGGAGATCGGTCCCCGGAAGATCCGTCTGCGGGCCCGTCGCGAAGCCGAGCACGACATCCGTGGCGGGGTCCGGAAGTGGGATCACCCAGATGTTCACGTATTCGCTCGGCGGCCAGTAGCCGTAGTGCGCCGAATGCCTGAAGAAGTCGTTGGCGGGATGGGGATTCCCCCTCCCGGTCACATCCACCCGCACGACGCCCGACGGGGCTGTCCGGTCGGGTGCCCGCTCGGCCAAACGAAACTCGAGCCGCGCGTCGCCGCCGGTCGGGTCGGTGTTGAACCCGGGCGTCCCGGGACGGCGCCGGAAATCCTCGTTCAGAATCCGGATCTGGGCACGGATCCGCTTCCCGGACAGGTTCGTCCCGGCCCCCTCCGGCTCGCCGGCGTGCAGCACGTGCACGACGACCGGAATCTGCCGGACGGGCGGCTCCGTGGGAGCGTCGTCCTGCGGCGGCCCGGTTGGGGCGTCCGAGGGGGCACAGGCCGCGAGCAGGCCGAGCATCCTGGCGGCTACGTGACGGCGCCTCAACGGGCACCTCCGGCATCGACCAGACCGCGCTCCGACCGGGCATTCTTGGGGAAGCGGTCCAGGTCGGCGCGAAAGAGCTCTCCGGCCTCCTTCTCACGCCCGATGGGGTAGCGCTCGACCAGCGCACGGTTGTCCATCGGCTGCGCGGAGTAGCGCACGTGGGTCCTCCTGTGTGAGACCGATCCTCCAGCTTCGGTCGATCGACGTGACCCGGGGGTGACCTCGACCCGGATGAGGTGCTTCATCCCGGTATGCGCAGGAGGCCCTCGACGTAGGACATTCGAGCATGGCGGGCGGGTGCCGAGCTGCTCGATCGGCTCCCGCGCCTGAATCCGCCGCCGCGGGCACACCGGCACCGCTACCAGGGCGTCGTCGCCCCCAACGCCCGATGGCGGAAGGAGGCAACCCGGTACGGCCCGTGAGGCTGAAGAGCCCGGCCCCTACTCGCGCAGCGCGGTGGTGGGGTCCACGCGGGTCGCCCGGACGGCCGGGACCCAGCAGGCCAGAAGCGCCACGGCCGCGACGCCCGCGATGGCGAGGGCGTAGGTGAGGGGATCCGCCGCCGAGACGCCGAAGATGAGGCTGCGGAGCCCGCGGACCAGAGCGAGGGCCGCCCCCAGGCCGAGCACGCCTCCGACGATGGCGAGGCGCAGCCCCTGGCCCAGGACCATGCGGCGAAGGGTACCCCGCTCCGCGCCCATGGCCAGTCGGATGCCGAGCTCACGGCGGCGGAGGTTCACCGTGTGGGCCACCACGCCGTACATCCCGACGCCGGTCAGGAGGAGGGCCAGGAGCGCGAAGGTGCCGAGGAGCGACGAGGTGAAGCGCTGCACGCCCGCATAGGACGCCATGCGGTCCTCCAGCGGCATGATCTCCCAGAGCGGCTGGTTCGAGTCGGCCCTCCAGAAGGCCTCCTTCAACGCCCGCTCGTAGGTCTCGGGCGGGCCGTGGGTGCGAATCAGGACGCTGAAGAGGCTGGGCGGGACCTGCCGGTAGGAGAGGTAGAACATGGGCTCGGGATCGCCGACCAGGCTCTGCCTAACATCCCCGACGACCCCGACGATCCGTGCGGTCCCCTCGGGCGTCTCGAGCATGCGGCCCACCGGGTCCTCGCCGGGGTAGATCCGCTCGGCCAGTCCCTGGGAGGCGACCGCCACGAACCCGGAGCCCGGGTCGTCCGTCCGTTCGAACTCCCGTCCGCGGAGAAGCTCGATCCCCATGAAGGCCGTGTACCCGGGTGCCACGATGGGCGTGAACGCCGTGGAGGCCTCGTCCCAGGAGAGGGAGGAGCCTTCCGCCCGCACCGGGGTGCGCCCCCCGTCGCCCGAGAAGGGCATGCCGGCCACCAGGGTGGCCCCCGAGGTGCCGGGGATGGCTTCCAGCGACCGGAGGACCTGGTCGAGGTAGTCCATCCGGTCGGCGTCCTCCGCGTAGGCCTCCGCGGTCAGCCGGGTCTCGCCCGTGAGGAGTCCCTCCGCGTCGAAGCCGACGTCCACGGAGTTGAGGGCGCTCACCGTCCGCACCAGGAGGCCCGCCCCCACCAGGAGCGTGACGGCGAGGGCCATCTGGCCCACCAGGAGAACGGACCGGAAGCGGGCCGTGCCGATCCCGGAGCTCCCGCCGCGCCCGGCGTCCCTCAGCCCCGCGCCCGGGCGGACCTCGGAGGCCCGCAGCGCGGGCCAGAGCCCCGCCAGGAGGCCCACCCCGATCGTCACCCCGGCCGCCACGAGGATCGCGGGCGGGTGGAGGGCGATGTCGAAGGACTGGAAGCCCGGGAAGGTGGCGGCGGCGGCCCGGACGGCGAGGGCGGCGATGCCGAGCCCGAGGAGGCCGCCCACAGCGGCCACGGCCACGTTCTCCACGAGGAGCTGCACGATCAGGCGGCGGCGCCCGCTCCCCAGTGCAGACCGGATCGCCATCTCCTGGCCCCGGGTGGACGATCGGGCGAGCTGGAGGCCCGCCACGTTGGCCGTGGCGATGAGCAGGACCATGGCAATGGCGCCCAGGAGCGAGACCACCAGGGTCCGGCGGTCGTCGCCCACCACCCAGCGGGTGAGGTCCCGGACGTTGGCCCCGGCCCCCGGCTCCATCTCGGGGCTCGCCTCGGCCAGGCGGGCCATGATCCCGTCCAGCTCCCGGAGGCTCGTCTCCCGGTCCACCCCGTCGGCCAGGCGCCCGATCCCGAAGAAGGACCGGCTCGTGCGGTCCAGCGTGCGCGGGGCGGAGTGGAGCGAGATCCAGGCCTCGGTGTCATCCCAGAAGGAGCGGAAGGCCGGCGGCATCACCCCGACGATGGTGTGGGCCCGGTTGTTGAGGTCGATGGTGCGTCCCACGACTTCCGGGTCGGAGCCGAACCGACGCTCCCAGTACCGGTGGGCGAGGACCGCGGTGCGGGCCCCTCCCGGGACGTCCTCCCCCGGGGCCAGCGCCCGTCCCAGGCTCACCTCCATCCCCAGTACGTCGAAGTAGGATGCCGATACGAACTCTCCCCGGATCCGCTCGGGCTCGCCGAGGCCGGTGACCGACACGGAGAGGCCGGTCCAGAGGGCCAGCGACTCCAGCGTGCGCGTCTCGGCCTGGAGGTCCCGGAAGTTGAGGTAGGAGAGCAGGCTCTGCCTTCCGTCCTCCCCGGTCTGATTGACCAGCACCAGCTCGTCCGCATCGGGGAACGGCAGGGGGTCGAAGAGCACTCCGTCCGCCATCGAGTACACGGCCGTCGTGCCGCCGATGCCCAGCCCGAGTGGGACGACCGCCGCCAGCGAGAC
>CAKZOQ010000609.1 GCA_937136445.1 uncultured Gemmatimonadota bacterium | reverse complement strand
CATCTGGGACAGGAGCTCGGTCATCCCGTACTCGTTCACGATCCGATGCCCGGGAACGCCCAGACGCTCCTCCACCGCCTCGTAGAGCTCGTCCCGGGACACCACCCGGGAGCGCCCCTTGAAGCCGCCGGTCTCCAGGATCCGGCTCCCCTCCGGCAGTGCCAGACGGCGGCCGTCGGCGGCGAGGGCGTCCAGGAGGTGGACCAGGCCGAAGGCGGTGGCCACCAGGACCATCCCCCCGCTGGCCTCGGCATGGGCCTCCACCGCCGGGCGGACCACCTCCGGGTCGGGATCTCCGTCCGACGTGGTGGCCCAGGTCGTCTCCCCACACAGCTCCCGGGCCAGGAGGCCGATCATGGTGGAGAGGGAGGAGTCGGGAGCCTCCTCTGGGTGGGGGATCAGCGACACCAGCGGCAGATCCCGGGCGTCCGGGACCAGGTGGGCCTCGACGTTGGGCAGAACGGAGGCGCGGTACAGCGCCAGCCGAGGGACCAGGTGACGGCCGCGGGCGGTCCGGCCCCGGGAGGTCCCGCTGGTCCGGAAGGTCCGCTCCACCCCATCGGCGTCGCCCACCACCAGATCCACATGCTTGAAGGCGGTGGTGGGTACGGCCGGCACGTCCTCCCACCGGTCCACCTCTGCCGGCGTCCGACCGCGCCGTCGACAGAAGGCCCCGTACACCGGGTTCCCCTCGTACTGGAGTCGGAAGACCCGGAGCGCCAGCTCCTGGAATCGCTCCGATGGCAGGGGAGCGTCGACACCTCGTCCCATGAGCTCCACCAGTTCCGGAAGGAGTCGATCGAGCTCCGTCCGGGAGTGATCGGGGGTCGGATCGGTCACGGGCGGCGAGGGCACCCTCAGGTGAAGCGTCGTGGATTCAGCAGGGCACCGCCGGGCACCTCGTCACCCCCGGTGACGATGGAAGCGATGACCCGTCCCGACTCGAAGGCGAAGGGAAGACCGCCTCCACTGAATCCGGAGATGACCAGCTCCCCCATCCGGCCGGGGAGGGACCCCACCAGCGGCAGGTAGTCGGCGGTCCAGCCGAAGATCCCGCTCCACCGGTCCATCACCTCGACGGGCGCCGTCGACGGGAAGGTGGATTCGAACCACTCTCCCAGATCCGCCTGGAGGGGCTGGTCCAGCTTGGGCTGCATCTTCCAGTAGGAGCGGTCCCAGGCGTCGTGGCGCCAGCCGCCCAGGTGGAGCTCGCCAC
This sequence comes from uncultured Gemmatimonadota bacterium, assembly GCA_937136445.1. Lineage (GTDB taxonomy): Bacteria > Gemmatimonadota > Gemmatimonadetes > Longimicrobiales > Gaopeijiaceae > JAJCZZ01. Next base: position 4,410 of record CAKZOQ010000609.1, on the reverse strand, counting down.
TGTCGGGGTCCCTCCGCCAGACGTTCATCTTCCAGTGGGTGGCGTAGGAGCCCGGGAACTCCTGCGCTCCGGCGTCTCGGACCCGGAGGCCCTGCCCCCGGATGGGCACGATCTCGTCCCCCAGGAAGTCGGAGAAGCGTCGGGATCCGACGTGGGTGGCGTAGACCACCATCTCGGCCCGCACCTCTCCGGCGGAGGTCTCGCAAACCAGGCTCCCCGCCCGCCGCCCGGTGGCCTCGACCTTCACCCCTTCCAACACCTCGGCGCCCGCCTCCGACGCCGAGCGGGCGAGGCACGCCGCCGTGGCGCCAGGACGGAGGGCTCCTCCCCCCTCCAGGAAGGACGCCCCGGTGAGCCCCCGGGCGCCCACCCTCTCCCGCACCTCCTCCGCGGTGAGCCAATGCACCGGTAGACCCGCCTCCTCCAGCGCCTGGTGGCTCCGCTCCACCTCGTGGCGGGTGTGGGGCTCCGCCAGGAGGTAGCCGCCGGAGAGGTCCAGCCCCGCCTCGTCGGCCTCCCCACGCTCTTCCAGGAGCCGCCCCAGGCCGGAAACGGAGCGCAGGGCGAACTCCCAGATGCTCCGGGCCTCCTCCTCCCCCCGGAAGTGGACGGTCTCGTGGAAGGGCTGACGAAGGGGCGGCGAGACCACCCCGACGGCGGCGGCCGTGGCACCACCGCCGATGGTATCGGCTTCGAGGAGAAGCACGTCCACCCCCGCCGCCGCCAGGTGGTGGGCGGCAGAGGTCCCGGCGATGCCCCCGCCGACCACCACGACGTCGGCGGTGTCCGGAAGGGGGCCCTGAAAGGAGCTGGCGGAGCCGTCGGGAGCGCTCATTCGCGGGAGGGGCTGGAGGGATGTCTGCCCTGGCGAAAGGTAACGGATGACCAACACCTCCGCCGCTGCCCGTGTCCCCTTGCACGGATCCCTCCCCGCCATGGATCCGCCCACCCACTTCCCCATCTTCCTCCATGCTCCCCTGTCCCATGCCTGCTTCGGCCAGCCGGCCCACCCCGTGGAGCCGAGCCCGCCCAGGAGGGTGGCTCGGCCTCCTCCTTCCGGCGCTCTTCCTGGCCGCGGTCCCTCTCACCGCCCAGGAGGGCGACGAGCCCGCCCGCTCCCTCCGCGCCCTGTCCATCGAATCGGGGCAAATGGAGCTGGACGGACGCCTGGCGGAGGAGATCTGGCAGAGAGCCCCGGCGGCCACGGACTTCCTGCAGCAGGAGCCCGCGGAGGGAGACGCGCCGAGCCGAGCCACCGAGGTCCGCGTCGCCTACGACGAGGACCACCTCTACATCGGCGCCATGATCTTCGACGACCCCGAGGGGATCCTGGCCTATCAGATGGAGCGTGACGCGGGGCTGGGCACCGACGATCGGTTCATGTGGATCCTCGACACCTTCCACAACGGTCGCACGGGCTACTTCTTCGAAATCAACGCCAACGGCCTCATGGGGGACGGGCTCCTCTCCGGCGGCGGCCAGGGCGGCAACTTCAACAAGTCCTGGGACGGCATCTGGGAGGCCCGGGTGGCCCGCCTCGACGACGGCTGGTCGGCGGAGATCCGCATCCCCTTCCAGACGCTGAACTTCGACCCCGGCAACGACACCTGGGGCATCAACTTCCAACGGACGATCCGCCGGACCAACGAGGAGATCCTCTGGACCGGGCACCGCCGGGACGAGGGTCTCTTCCAGGTGATCCACGCCGGCGACCTCACCGGGCTGCAGGGAATGTCCCAAGGCCTGGGACTCGAGGCGCGGGCCGCCGCCATCGGTGGATGGCGCACCGTCCTGGCCAACCCGGACCCCACGACCTACCAGCGGGACCTGAGCCTGGACCTGAACTACAACCTCACCTCGAGCCTCCGCGCCTCGGTCTCGGTGAACACGGACTTCGCCGAGGTGGAGGTCGACGACCGGCGGGTGAACCTCACCCGATTCCCCCTTCGCTTCGAGGAGCGCCGGGACTTCTTCCTGGAGGGGTCGGGCGTCTTCACCTTCGCCCCCCGCTCCGGGCCCGAACCCTTCTTCAGCCGGCGCATCGGGCTGGAACGCGGGGAGCAGATTCCCATCACCTGGGCCGGGCGGTTCGGAGGACAGGTGGGACCCTGGGAGCTGGGCTTCATCCAGGTGGAAACCGGCGAGACCGCCCGCTTCGAGAACGGCATCGAGCTGTCCGACGCCATCCCTTCGGAGATGTTCACCGTGGCCCGGATCCGCAGGAACATCTTCACCCAGTCCACCGTCGGCGCCATCTACACCCGTCGGGCCACCGACGCCCGTCCAGGCTCGGCTGGCACGCCGCCGCAGGACCGGCACACAGTGGGCGTAGACGCCGCCTTCGCCACCACCACCCTCTTCGGGGGCACCAACGCCCAGCTCTCCCTCTTCGCCGTCTGGAACTCGGACGCGGACCCGGCGGCGGACCGGGGCTTCGAGGAGCTCACCGCCCGGGGCTTCCGTTTCAACTTCCCCAACGACATCTGGACGGCCCACCTCTCCTACCGGGAGTTCGGGGCGGCCTACGCCCCCGCCGTCGGCTTCGTGACCCGCAACGACTTCCGGAGGGTGGAGCCCAACATCGGGTGGAATCCACGGCCGGAGAGCATCGACTGGCTCCGGCAGCTCCAGTTCTCGTTGCAGTACCGCTACCTGGAAGGACTCGGAAGCGGCATCGCCGAGGAGAAGCAGTGGCAGTTCGAACTCCTGGGGATGAACTTCGAGAGCGGTGACAACCTCGACCTCCAGCTCACCCGGACCTACGAGTTCCTGGACGAGGGCTTCGACGTCACGGATCAGGTGGGCATCCTCCCCGGCGGCTACACCAACTGGGAGTGGAGCCTGGAGGGCCGTACGGCGGGTCGCCGGACGGTCTCCGTCGACGGCGAGCTCTCCCGGGGTGGCTTCTGGGACGGCGACCGGACGAGGGTCGGGCTGGGACTCACGGTCCGTCCGGCGGCGGGCATGGAGCTCTCCGCCGACTACGAGGTGAACGACGTGACGCTACCCCGAGGGGCCTTCACCACCGAGCTCTATCGGGTGGGCACCGACTGGAACGTCAGCCCCTGGATCTCCCTCACCTCCAACGTGCAGTACGACGACGTCAGCGAGATCGTGGGGCTCTTCTTCCGGGGTCGCTGGATCCTGACGCCGGGCAACGACCTCTTTGTGGTCTACACCCAGAACTGGCAGAACATGGACCCCGCCTTCGATCCGCTGGACCGCCGCTTCGCGACCCTCTCCCGCGGCGGCGCCCTCAAGGTGAACTACACCTACCGGTTCTGAGGACGGCTCCGGGCCTGGGCCTGGACCCCGGAGCGCGTCCTGCGGCCTCGCCTCGACCTCCGGACGGAGCGCCATCCCCACGACCCACCCACCGAAGTCCTCGCTCACCGCAACGAGGAGCTCGTTCGCTCCCGGTCGGAGGGGCAGAAAGATGGCGTCGAAGTAGCCGGCCGTGCCCAGGAATCGGTGGTCCCTCGTGGCCCATTCCAGTCGAGCCATGACGGTCCGGGCCTCGTCCGCCTGGAGGGTCAAACCAACCCAGGCCAGCAGCACCGGGAGGGCTCGCCGCCCCGACCTCACCCGGACCCAGGCCTCTGCGAAGAGGCGGCCGTCGGGGTCGATGCCCACCTCCGCCGCCGACCGCACCCTACCGTCGTGCTCCCCGGGACTCATCCCCAGGAGGCCCGGCGCCCAGGGAGCCCGGAGCTGCACCGCCTCCATCACCGCTCCGCTCCCTGGCCGATAATCGCGAGGCTAGCGCACCGGGCCCACGAGCTTCATCACGGGATCCTCCGGGCGACCCGCGGCAGGCCGGCGATACGAGAAGGCGAGGCTCGGATGGGCCACGGGGAGGACACGGTGCGGAGGGACCCGGAGGCCCGGTCGCACCTCGAACCGCCATGGTCGGGCGACCCACCGGTCCAGGCCCCGAGGAGCTCCGGCCTCCAGGTACGGACCCAACCGGTGGGCGCTCACGACCTCAGACGACTCCCTGGTCCAGCATCGCCTCGGCCACCTTGAGGAAGGAGGTGACGTTGGCGCCCAGGACGTAGTTCCCCTCGTCCCCGTGGGCCCCGGAGACCTGCAGGCACCGCTGGTGGATGTCGGTCATGATCTCCGAGAGGCGCCGGTCCACCTCGTCCCGGCTCCAGGAGACCCGCTGGCTGTTCTGGGCCATCTCCAGTCCGCTCACCGCCACCCCCCCGGCGTTGGCGGCCTTCCCCGGGCCGTACAGAATCCCCGCCTCGAGAAAGTGGCGCACGCCCTCCGCCACGGTGGGCATGTTGGCCCCCTCACAGACCAGCTCCACACCGTGGTTCAGGAGGGCCAGGGCGTCGTCCTCGCCGATCTCGTTCTGGGTGGCACTGGGGAAGGCGCATTCGGCCTCCCGGGCCCACAGCTCGT
>CAKZOQ010000608.1 GCA_937136445.1 uncultured Gemmatimonadota bacterium | reverse complement strand
ATGTCGGTCTGATCGACCTCCGACTGCGTCTGCTCGGATCGCTCCAGCGTCACGGAGCGGAAGAAGGGGGAGGCTTCCAGCCGGCGCATGAAGGTGGTGATGGCGAAGTTGCTCCCCGCTCGACCTCCGATCCGCAATTGCATTGGGCTCGTCTGGATCTGGGTGAGCTCCCGGAGCCAGGTGTAGTCCGGAAGGGCCCGCGCGATCTCGTCCAGAGCATGGGGCCACACGTAGCGCTGAGCGTCGATCTCCTGGATGATGGCCACCCGCTGCGCGATGGAGTCCCGGCGCGCCGTGAGCTGGTTGGTCCGCTCGATGGTGTCGGCGAACCGGATCGAGTCCTGGCGGGCCTCCTGAAGGGCCACCTGGACCTCTTCCCGGTCCCCGCTGACACCCAGGTAGAGCCAGGCCATGACTCCGACGGAGATCAGACCCGCCACCACCGCACCGAAGATGTAGGGGTCGACCGGGAACCCGCCGCCCCCACCGCCCCCACCTCCGAACTTGGGGAGGGAGATATCGCTGAAGGAGAAGCCTCGTCCTCCGGACCGCCCCTTCTTCCCGCCGGGCAGGAGATTGACTTCGATCACGACGCTCCTCCCTGTCCGTGGGAGATCATCGGCGGAGCGCCAGTCCGAGGGGGAGGAGCAGCATGGGTGCCGCCTCCTCGATGTTGAGCCCCGGGGCGGCGTCCGGAAGCACCGGGACGCGCTCGAAGGGGTTCACCTGGCGCGTCTCCACATTCATGCGCTGCCCCAGCTTCTCCACCATCCCGGGGATGCGTGCCCCACCCCCGCTCAGGAAGATCCGCCCCAGCGCCTCGGCGTCGTCCCGCGTCATGAGGAAGGCGCTGGCGCGCTCGATCCCCACGGCGATCTCGTCGGCGGACGACTCCACGAACTGGCCGAGGTCCACCAGGTCCTCGCGGCCCTGCACGACGTCCTCCGCCTGCTCGGCGGTGAGCCCACGCTCCCGCTGCAGGTCCTCCCGGAGCCTTCGGGAGCCGAAGGGGATGTCGCGGGTCAGGATGGGCACCCCGTCCTCCAGGATGTTCACGTTGGTCGTCTCGTGACCGACGTTCACCAGCGCCACGATGCCCTCCTGGGCCTCGGGGTAGTTCTGCTCGAAGGCGTTGTGGAGGGCGAAGGCGCCGACGTCGATGACGCCGGGATCCACGCCGGCGTCCTGGAGAAGGCCGATCTTGTTGTCCACCAGCTCCCGCTTGGCCGCCACGAGGAGGACCTCCATCTGGAGGCCGTCGTCGTGTGGATCGAGGATCTGGAAGTCGAGCTCGACGCTCTTGATGTCGAAGGGGACGTGCTGCTCCGCCTCCCATTTGATGACCTCCCGGGCATCCTTCTCCGAGAGGCGGTCCATCTTGATCGGCTTGATGATGACGTCGTGCCCGCTGACCGCGGTGACGATGCCCTTCCCATCGAGACCGGTGTCGTCGAAGAGCTCCCGCACCGTATCCGAGACCAGACCGTAGTCCATGATCTCACCCTCGACGATCGCATCGGGCAGAAGCGGACGCATGGCCACGCGGGAGACCTCCGGCTGGTCGCCGGAATGGTCCACCTCCACCACCTTCACGAACCCGGACCCGATGTCCAGACCCACGGAGGTGCGGCTGCGTCCGAAAAGACCCATTGGTTCCGCTCGTCAGGGGTGTGGGGAAACAGATTTTTCTGGAAAAGCCAGGCAGCAGATTACCACCGATCTTTCAGCCTTGTCAAGAATAATGGCCCGACGGGGAAAAAGCGAAGTTTCAATAAACATTTGAATTCGCCATCCAGTCCATCGGGCCGGAATCCCGGCGGTCCCAGGCATCGAAGACCCGCTTCGCCCGCACCCCGAATGCACCCTCCGGGTCGGGGCCGTTCCCTCCCGACAGGGCGGCAGTCGAGGCGGTCCTCCACAGGGTTTTCACCAAGTTCCGTGCCAGCGTCCAGGGGACGCGCCCGCGCCTGGAGCCGCCGGGGCTCCCCACCTCCTGGGGGGAGGCATCCGGTGGTACCTCGTTTCCGGCTTTCGGACATCTGTTCCGGGTGTCGGCACCCACGCTCACCACTCCCAGAAGGCCGAAGGGAGCACGAATCTCCGTGACCCGGCCGCCTCCTGGAGGGCGTCCAGTGCCAGCACCGCCGCGCAGACCGAACCCTCGATGCGCGCCGAATCCTCGAGCGCCACACCCCCGGCCGCCCGGACCAGCCCCACCAGCTTCGCTCCTCCGGAGAGGCGGACCGAACCTCCTGTCAGGACCAGCCCTCGGAGCCGCGCCCCTGCGCCCAGGTGGAGGTCGCCGGCCACCAGGAGAGTGCCCTGGCCGACCCCTCCCTCCACGCCCAGGTTCCCCGGCGCGCTTCGCGCGACCCATCGTTCCCGGCAGGATTCCACCTCCTGGCCACCCGGATCCCCCCAGTTCCAGGGACCGGGCCGGCACCCGGACTCGTCCTCCACCGGAGTCGGCCGCCCCGAGCCCTCGGTCAGGGTGGGGATCATGCCCCGAAGGTCCTCCCCCGAGAGGAGTCCAAGGCCCGGTCCGGACACCGGCATCTCGTCCACCTGCACCCACCGGGGAGGCGCAGTCATCCCCAGGCTGTCCAGAAGAGCCAACGGCGTGCGGCAGGCGGCGGCATCCGGACCCGGGAAGGGACGAAGGCTCCCCGAGGCCGTGATCCGGTCCCCACCCACGAGGCCTGCGCCCGGGCCTACCTCCACGACGCCACGGCTCGCAGCGATTCGGCTCGCCGCGTCCCACCGCCAGCCCGGTCCCTGACGGCGCACCACCACCCGACCGTCCGGCGAGCTCCCCCGGGCCTCCATCCACCACCACTCCCGATCCACACGACGAGCCACCAGCGACCCGCTCCCCGCCGAGGAGGCGATCCGGAGGAGCCGAGCCTCCGAGGACGAGTCCCCGGCCATGCGGAGTTCGGCAAGCGCCGACACATCCAGGCCGTGAACGGCGGACTCCACCAACCGAGCCTGTCCCTCGGCCTGGAGGAGGGCCACCACCGTCCCCGCCCCCAGCCGCTCCATCCGGGCCAGCACCAGAGCGCCGTGGACGAGAAGCGCCAGCGCCACCAGGATCACGACGGTGGCGACCAGGACGAATCCTCCCCGGCGCGCTTCCCCCGCCCCCTCCCTCCCGCCGGTCATCGGATCGTCACCGGTTCGGGACGGCCACATGCCACATCCTCTCGGGCGCACCTCCGACTGCCTCCACGCCCCCCC
>CAKZOQ010000607.1 GCA_937136445.1 uncultured Gemmatimonadota bacterium | reverse complement strand
CGTGCGACGTGATCCACCCCGACGAGACCCGCACACCGATGGCCGCCACCTTGCCTCCCGGGGCCCAGACGCCGGTAAGTCCCTCCTCGCGACGGGCACTCACCCCCAGGGCCCCCAGCGCATCGATGAGGACGGCCTCCAGGTCCCGGAGGTAGCGGTGCAGGTCCTTCCGATCCGGCGTGAGGTCCAGGATGGGGTAGCCCACGAGCTGCCCGGGCCCGTGGTAGGTCACGTCCCCTCCCCGCCCGGCGTCCACGAGATCGATCCCCCTGCGGGACCGCTCCGCGGCGTCGGCGAGGATGTGACCAGGGTCGGTCCCGGTGCCCCGGGTGATGACGTGAGGGTGCTCCAGGAGGAGAAGGGTGTCGGGGATGGCCCCCTCCCGGCGGGCCGGGACCAGTTCGTCTTGTAGGGCCTGGGCCTCCTCCCACCGCATCCGGCCCAGCCAACGGACGTCCAGGCGCCGCTTCGCGCCCCCCTCCGGGTGCCCCCCAGACGACGAGAGGCCCCCGGAGATGGGATCTCCGGGGGCCTCGTCGGACGTGCTCATGGATCTCGCTCCCGGACCCTCGGGTCCAGTACGTCCGAGCGCCGGGCGCTCAGATGTCCTCGGGGAAGGTCTCGATGTACTCCTTCAGCGCCGCCAGGAAGCGGGCGGCGTCGGCGCCGTCCACGATCCGGTGGTCGTAGCCCAGGGCGAAATGGCACCGCTTCCGGATGGCCATGGAGTCGGCCCCGGACTCGGGGTCCTCCACCACCACGACCCTCTTCTCGATGCTGCCCAGGCCCAGGATGGCCGAGGTGCCCTTGGGAATCACCGGCATCCCCACCATGGTCCCCAGCACGCCGGGGTTGGTGATGGAGAAGGTGGCCCCCTGGATGTCGTCCGGAACCAGCTTCCGGCTCCGGGCCCGCTCGGCCAGATCGATGATGGACTTGCCCACCCCCACCAGGCTCAGATTGTCGGCGTCCTTCATCACCGGAACGATAAGTCCGGGGTCCAGGTCCACCGCCATGCCCAGATTCACGTTCCCCCGGTAGATGACGTTGTTGCCGGAGACCGTGGAGTTGAGGGTCGGGTAGTCCCGGATGACCCGGGAGACGGCGTAGGCCACGAAGGCGGTGTAGCTCACCCGCGCGCCCTGCTCCTTCCAGCGGGGCTTGTTCTGGGTGCGGATCCGGTCCACCC
>CAKZOQ010000606.1 GCA_937136445.1 uncultured Gemmatimonadota bacterium | reverse complement strand
CCTACTTCGCCGGAAACGAGCTCAGCTACGCGCGCTTCGCCTACCCCCGGGTGGGACGGGCAGACATGACGGCGGGCTGAAGCCGCTCATTCGTCCAGCTCCAGCGCTCGCCAGCAGTACCAGGCCGCCGCGCTCCGCCAGGGACGGTAGTCGTCCCCCCGGGCCCGCAGCTCCGCCTCGGGCACCGGCTCCTCCAACCCGTGGAGGGCGGCGTAGCCCTGCCGGACCCCCAGGTCCCCCACCGGCCAGACGTCTGGCCGATACAGCCCGAACATGAGGTACATCCGGGCGGTCCAGGGCCCGATGCCCCGGACCTTGGTGAGGCGCGTCACCACCTCGTGATCTCCCTGCTCCTCCAGCTCGTCCAGCGCCACCTCGCCGGAGCCTGCCTTCTCCGCCAGATCCCGGATGGCGGCGAGCTTGTTGCGGGAGAGACCGGCACCCCGAAGATCCTCGTCGGACGCGGCGGCGACGGCGGCAGGGGGCACCTCACCGCCCAGGACCTCCAGCACCCGCCCGTGGATGGTCCGCGCCGCCGCTCCCGCGAGCTGCTGGTAGACGATGGCCCGGGTGAGGTAGGCGAAGGGCCCGCCCTCGCGCACCGGCACCGCCACCGGCCCCACCTTCCGCACCACCGGCCCGAAGACCGGGTGGTTCCGGAGTCGGCGGGTGCCCTCCGCCCAGACGACCGTCGTCTCCCCGTCGGACACCCGCAGCTACCCGGGGGAGACCGGCGTCATCCCGTCGCCGGGTTGGCCAACCAGATGAGCCAGGTGAGCACCACGATCTGGATGGCGATGAAGGGCACCGCCCCTCGGTAGATGGCGGTGGTGGGGATCTTCACCGGCGTCACGCCCCGAAGGTAGAAGAGGCTGAAGCCGAAGGGCGGTGTCAGGAAGGAGGTCTGGAGGTTGATGGCCAGGATGATCCCCAGCAGCACCAGATCGACCCCCAGCGCCTGCGCCGGCGCCACGATGAGTGGCACGATGATGAAGGCGATCTCGAAGAAGTCGATGAAGAAGCCCAGGATGAACACGATGAAGTTCACCAGCAGCAGGAAGCCCAGGGCTCCGCCGGGGACCGAGGTGAGGGCGTCGTGGATCCAGATGTCGCCGTCCAGCCCCCGGAAGACCAACGCGAAGGCCGTGGATCCGATGAGGAGGAAGATGACCATGATGGTCAGCCGGCTCGTCTCCTCCATGGCGGCCTTCAACGTTGCCAGGCCGAGCTGGCGGTTGAGCCCCGCCAGGATCATGGCACCCACCGCACCCAGCGCGCCGGCCTCGGTGGGCGTGGCCACACCGGCGAAGATGCTTCCCAGCACCACCAGGATGAGGAAGAGGGGCGGGAGCAGGCTCAGGATCACCTGCTTGACGAGCTTGAGGCCCGAGGCCCGCTCGGACTCCGGGAGGGCCGGGGCCACCGTCTTGTTCACGAAGGCCAGGATGGCCACGTAGACGGCGTACATCCCGGTGAGGGCAAGCCCAGGGATCAGAGCCGCCCGGAAGAGGTCGCCTACCGAGACGCCCATCTGGTCGCCGAGAACGATGAGGACGATGGAGGGCGGGATGATCTGACCCAGCGTCCCTGAGGCGGCGATGACCCCGAGGCTGAAGGAGTCCTTGTACCCGTTGCGCAGCATCACCGGCAACGAGATGAGTCCCATGGCGGTGACGCTGGCCCCCACGACGCCGGTGGCGGCGGCCAGGAGGGCGCCGACGAAGATGACGCCGAGGGCGAGCCCACCCCGGAAGCGGCCGAAGAGGGCCCCGATGGTCTCCAGGAGCTGCTCCGCGAGCCGGCTCTTCTCCAGCACGGTGCCCATGAAGATGAAGAAGGGCACCGCCAGGAGGGTGTAGTTGGACATCACCCCGAAGGTGCGCTCCGGAAGGGCCGTCAGGAGGATGAGGTCGAAGGACCCCGTGATCATCCCCAGCAGCGCGAAGATGAGCGCCGTTCCACCCAGGGCGAAGGCCACCGGATAGCCGGTGAAGATGAGCATCAACGCCCCGGTGAACATGGCCGGGCCCCAGAGACCGCTCACAGGTGCCCCCCGTGCCCATGGTCGTCCTCGGGATGGTCCGGGTGGCCCAGCGTCGTCTTGGCCCCACGAATGACGTCCACCTGCTTCACGACCTGCGACAGGCCCTGGAGAATGAGGAGCACGAAGCAGACGAGGATGACGGCCTTGATGGGATATCGGGCCAGACCCCCGGGATCCGGGGAGACCTCCTGGATGGACCAGGAGTTGCGCACCGCCGGCCAGGACACCCAGAGGAAGAGGACCGAGAAGGGGAGAAGGAAGAGCACCGTCCCCGCCAGGTCGATCCACGCCTGGGCCTTGGCGCTCAGCCGCTCGTAGACGACGTCCACCCGGACGTGCACGTCATGGTTCAGCCCGTAGGCCGCCCCCAGGAGGAAGATGAGGCTGAACATGTACCACTGGAGATCCAGGTACGCGTTGGAGCTCAGCGACACGTCCGTGTACCGGGTCGCGTAGCGAGCCAGGGCGTTGAAGGCGCCCACCAGGACCATCACCAGGGCCAGCCATCGAATGGCTCCGCCGATGAAGTCGTTGAGGCCGTCGACGGCAGCCGAGAATCGTTTGAGGAGGGTCATCCGCGAGGCGGTGCGGGGTGGAGGGGGATGGACGGCTCCCATGGTGCGGAGGGAGCCCCGCTCGGGCAACCACCCGAGCAGATCACGAAGCTAGAGGAGATAGCCTCCGTCCACCGGGAGAACCACCCCGGTGAGGTGG
>CAKZOQ010000605.1 GCA_937136445.1 uncultured Gemmatimonadota bacterium | reverse complement strand
GGGACGGGCGGAACCCCGGGAGTCTCTCCGGCGCCAACTCACGCTTCGCCGAGGAGTGGGCCTTCCGTCAGACCCAGTCGACGCCGGTGGAGCAGGCGCTGCTGGAGGCGGACGAGTTCCTCGGAGACCACAACGTGATCTTCGTCGAGGACGCCGACTTCATCAAATGGCGCGAGCTCCGCGCGACCTACAGCCTGCCGGCGAGCTTCGCGTCGCAGTTCCGGGCATCGGGTGCCAGCCTCTACGTCGGAGGCCGGAACCTGGCCGTGTGGACGGACTTCTCCGGGCTGGATCCCGAGGCCAACGAATACGGCGCCCGGGATTCGCTGCGGTCCGAGGTGGACAACGCGTTGCCGCCTCCCAGGCTCTTCTTCTTCGGTCTGACCTTCAGCTTCTGAGCCTCGCCATCAGGCGCGGGCCTTCCGCCGCATCGAACGGTGGGCCCGCCCGCCCCTCGGTTCTGCCTACGGAGTAACTGACATGGGAATCATCAACGACACGCCTCACCGCCGAGGCTCCGGGCTGCGGACGGTCGGCGCCTGCCTCGCGCTCGTAGGACTGCTCGCCGGGTGCGACAGCCTGCTCGAGGTCGACGCCAACACCCAGACCGTTCCCGCCGAAGAGCTCAACAACCCCACCTCCCTCCAGGCTCGCCTCATCGGCGCCCAGGCGGATTTCTACTTCGCCGCCGACATGGCCATCGTCTACGGCGGTCTGTTCACGGATGAACTGATCGACGCCACCGGGTTCGAGACGGTGGATCAGCGACGGGTCACGCCGGACAACGGGGCCGTCGGCGCCACCGACGAAGCTCCGGAGGGAATCGACGGCCTCTGGACGCCCATGCAGCGGGCGGCGGCCGTCACCGACGTCCTCCAGGAGGACATCCTCGCCGGGAACTACCCCAACCAGATCCCCTCTCCGACCACCTCCCAGCAGCTCGCCGACATCTCGCTCCTGGCGGGGTACACCAAGCTGATGTTGGCCGACCTCTTCTGCACCACGGCGTTCGGCGGGGACGGGCCCGAGTACACCTCCGACGAAACCTACGGGCTGGCCATCGACGAGCTGACCCAGGCCGTGGACGCCACCTCGGCCTCGGCCGCGGTCCGGAATGCCGCGCTGGTGGGTCGAGCACGGGCCAAGCTGCAGCTCGGCGACGAAGCCGGCGCCCTGGCCGACGCCCGGCAGGTGCCGCCGGACTTCCAGTTCATCGCGGACGTCTACTCCAGCAACAGCCAGAAGGAAGAGAACGACCTCTGGAACATGATGTTCGACTCCCAGCGCTTCAGCGTGGGGCCGGACTACCGGAACGCGACGGTGCCCGGGACCGATACGCCGGATCCGCGGCTGGAGACGCGGCTGGATCCCGGCAACGGCGTCGGATCGGACGGCTTCACGCCGCTGTGGCAGCCCCTGAAGTACCAGAGCGCCACCTCCCCCATCCGCCTGGCGAGCGGAGACGAGGCCCAGTACATCGTCGCGGAGCTCGTCGGGGGGCAGGAGGCCGTCGACATCATCAACGACGTCCGCGCGCGTCGCGGCATCACGGAGACCTTCAGCAGCAGCGACGAAGACGAGATCCTCTCCATGATCTTCCAGGAGCGGGCCCACGGCCTCTTCCTGGAAGGACAGAGGATGGCCGATCTCGAGCGGTATCTGGAGGTCTACGGGGTGAACCTCTTCCCCACCGGCCCGGGCTACGGGGACCAGACGTGCATGCCGCTGCCGAATGCCGAGCGGGACAACAACCCGGGCATCTAGACCAGATCCTCGGTCTGTGGGTCCACAGGGCCCCCCGGCATGACAACGGCCCGCCCGACGCTGGATCGTCGGGCGGGCCGTTCGTGCCTTCGAGTGCCCCGCCTAGGAATCGAACCTAGAACCTACTGATTAAGAGTCAGTTGCTCTGCCAGTTGAGCTAGCGGGGCAGGTTCCCGGGCACGCAGGCTCGGGAGCCGTGAAAGATACCCGGCGAGTCGGGCGGGTCAAGTCGGCCGGGTGACGTCGGCTGGGCGACCGGCGCCCGGTCAGTTCGCTCCCACCACCGAGCGATGCAGGTCGTCCGACATCTCCCCCAGCGTCCAGGTCCCGCCGGGGTCCAGGTGGCAGAAGCTGCAGAAGCCGTCCCTGGGTGGCGCCCCGAGTTCTGGGCCGCCCGCTCCCGCCCCACCGGTGAGCGCCACGGCCTCCCGCAGCAATCGGTCGGCCAGCACGGGCCCGTGGACGAACCCGCCCGCGTCCACGAAGTCGAGCCTGGCCCGAGCCGCCTCCGCCGACGAGTCGGGTACGGTCGAGGCCCGGGACTCGACCCAGGCCCGGGCCCGACGAAGGCGTTCGGCTCCTCCCTCCATCCAGAGATCGGCGACGTCGGCGTATTCGCTCCGGTGACAGAGCACGCAGCGTTGGCGGTCCCCCGCCAGGGAGACCAAAGGGTCCGACGGAGCGACCAGATCCGGACCGGCCTCCGCCCCCGCGACCCCGTGGCAGCTCCGGCAGGTGAGCCCGGCGGCGAACTTCATCGAGGGCCGCACCTGCGTGCTCCACGGGACCAGCCCCAGCAGGAGCCCCTGCTGCGGCCGGTGATCCTCCGCGTGACACCCCGTGCAGGTGGCCGCGGCCACCGAGCGGGAATCCACGGTGTGGCTCTCCACGTGGCAGTCCGCACAGACCAGCCCTACCGCGCTGCTCAGCGCCTCCACCCGGTGCGCGGGCTCGGTGTGGCAGGCTCCGCACGGTACCCTGGCATGAGCTCCGTGGACGGCGGAAGCCCGGCCCGACGTCGCACCCTGCCCGGCGGCGGCCTCCCCTCCAGGCAGCGGCCCATTCGCGTCCGCACCCGCAGAAAACGCCCGGACCGTGCGGGAGTCCTCGTCGTGGCAGTCGGTGCAGGGCGTCACCCTAGAGGACACTCCCGACGGGGGCGCCACAGCGTAGTGACACCGGACGCACCCCTCTTCCACCCAGGGAACGCGGTCGTGGGAGACCGGGAGTCCCTGGTCCGTGAGGGGCTGCACCTCGGGGGCGATGTGGCAGCTCCGGCACTCCCCGGGAGGATTGCCGTCGAGCTCGTCGGCATGGCAGAGGCCGCACCCGTTGGGGTCCACCCGGAGGGCCGCCGAGCCGGTCGGATGGGCGTGGCATTGGGCACAGTCCAGGGTCTCGGTTCCGTCGAGCCCGGGATGGTCTGCGTGCCGCGGCAGGACGGCGTGACCCACCGCCATCTCGACCTCCGCTCCGCCCCCGTCCTCGTGGCAGGCCAGACAGCCCTCGGTGGTGGCGACCCCCAGATCCCGGTCGGCAGAGGGGGGTGTGGGCCCGTCGTGGCACGCGGCGCAGGCGAGGCCGGCGTGCTCCGCGACCATCCCATCCGCGCCGGCGCTCCGTACGCCTCGCTCGGAATCCCCACCGACCCCCGGATCGACGCACCCGCCCGCCGTGGCCAGGAGAAGCCCCAGCCCGAGGGCCAGACTCCGGCCCCGGCCCGAGGTCGAGCGCCCGGCCGGAGCCGCCGGTCGCTTCAGCAGAAGGTGACGGCCCACAGGATCATCCCGATGATGACGAATCCCACGGCCAGGGCCACGAATCCCAGGACGGCGGAGAGAACGGTCGCGATGCGAGTGGGCGCCGGGGCCGGGTGGTCCACCCGTGGGGACCGGGCCACCGGTTCGTCGAGGTTCTCTTCGACGTGGTGCATCATGTCCGGATGCTCCTCCTCCAGGTAGTCCACCGTCCCCCGTCCGTGGAACATGACGGCGTCCAGGGGCCACTTGTCGGGCCGGACGTGCACGTTGAAGAAGTGGACGATGAAGATGAAGCAGGTGGCGAGGAGCGCCTCGTAGCCGTGCAGGACGGTGGCGACGTTGAACCACCAGCCGGGGAGGTACTGGCCGAAGAGCTCCGGAAACCAGAGGAGGACGCCGGAGCCCCCGATGATCACGAACCCCCAGACTTCCCCGAAGAAGTCGAGCTTCTCCAGGTAGCTGTAGCGCCCGAAGCGAGGCTTCTTCCCACGCCCCACGAAGTAGCGCCACATGCGGGCGAAGTCGACGGCGTCCTTCGGGTGCGGCACCAGGGAGTCGGGACCCCAGAGCCAGCGCTTCCAGTTCACCCGGTCCCGCACGATCCGCCCCATCAGCCAGCCCACATAGACGAGGGTGTAGGCCACCATGACGCCGCCGGCGATCCGATGGATGAGCCCCGCCCGCGGAACGCCGCCGAAGAGAGCGATGAGCTCCGCCGAGAAGGGCGCGCAGGCGTAGCGCAGGGGCAGCCCCGTGAGAACCAGCGTGTAGAAGGTCAGGATGGCCAGGCCGTGAGCCAGCCGGTGCCAGAGAAGGAAGCGCCAGACGAACGGACCTCGGCCGCGCTGGGCCGAGTCCATGGGCACGGAGGATGGTGGCTCTGCGACCGGTGCAAAACGGTTCGGCTCAACCACCCGCACCCCCGGAGTCGGAGGGACTCGCCGGGTCGGGGCGGCCCGAGGACGGTGCGCCGCGCTCGGCAGGGGGCCCTGGGCTCCGGCCATCGAGCCAGATCCTGATCCACCAGAGCGCCGTGTGCAACCCGAAGACGAGGAGCGTCCCGGCGAGGATCGTGTTCATGAAGATGAAGGACCAATAGAGCGCGGCGTTGCGCTCCGGGTCCATGGGGTCCGGGTGCGAGTCGTAGCGGACAAAAGCGGGGCGGGCAGCCTCGTGGCAGGCTCCGCAGGTGCCCACCAGGTTGTCGGCGTGGAGGGTGGACCGGGCGGAATCCGCCGGGAGGACGGCGTGGGCGCTGTGGCAGTCCGAACAGCTCGCCGAGACGCCCGAGGCGAGCCGGGTGGCCTTTCCGTGGTAGGTCCCGTAGTAGGTGTCGGCGTCGTCCACGTGGCAGGTGGCACACCGCTCCACCATGAACATCCGGAAGGCGGCTCCCGGATCGATCCCCTCGTCCCGTGCCAGGCCCGGCCGCGGCCCTCCGGACAGGGCCTCCCCGGAGAGGGCCACGTTCGGACCCGCCATGGGGGGGGCGCCATGGCAGTCGGAGCAGGTCGGCGCCAGTGAATCGGTGGCCGGCGCAGGCCAGGCCAGGAGCCGCTCCCGGGGGGCGTCCACGAGGGCCCGTCGATGCACGTCGTGGCGCACCGAGTCGGCGACCTCCTCGTGACAGGCGCCGCAGGTCTCGAGCTGGCGGACGGGTGCGACGGCCGACTCGGGACTGCCGGGCACCTCCATGGTGTGAGGGGCATGGCAGCCGCTGCACAGCGTGGTGCCAGCGTGGGGGTCGTCCGGATGATCCTGCTCGCTGTGGCACGAGGCGCAGCGGCCGTTGAGCTCCACCATGGCGGCGGAAGCCTCGAGGCGGAGCGCCTCCACCGACTCGACGTCGTGGAGCCCGTGGCAGTCCGTGCACGTCGCGGCCGCGAGCCCGGTGCTGTCCTGCACCAGGGCGTGCACCGACTCCGACCACTCGGGATGCGGGTCGGCATCGTGGCAGGTGGAGGTCCCGCACCCCATCGGTTCGGCCGCATCCGGGTGCGGGAACCCCTGGTAGTCGTCGTGGCACTCCACGCAGCGCATCTCCCCGTGTGTGGACCCGCGGAGCGGTGCCGCGCGGACATGGAGACGTGCAGCCTCCTCCGCCCCGGCGACCCGCGCCCTGAGGAGCTCGGGTTCTCCATGGCAGGCCAGGCAGGCGTCGTCGTCGGCCAGCGCGACTCCGGAGGTCTGGCCAGGGAGCTCCGCGGAGGAGAGCGCGGCCACCACCATCGCGAGGAACGCCACGCGCAGCGTCATCCGCCGAGCGTCCCCAGCAGGAACCGGAAGACCATGGCGGCGGTGAAGGAGGCCGGAAGTCCCCCGGCGACGAAGAGCGCACCGAGGACGAGGGACGGCATGGAGACCACCCAGACCACCTGCATCATGAGCGCGCCGGGGTCGGGAAGCCCCTGCCCCAGGAAGGCCGGCCCGTACGCCAGCGTCTGGAGGACGGCGGCCAGCACGACGCCCACCACGGTGGCCTCCTCGGGGTGCACCGGATGCCAGCGCCGGAGCAGCCAGACGACGGAGCCCAGGGCCGAGAGGCGAAAGAGCACCTCGTCGACGAGGGCGTGCGAGGCCGAAAGGGCCAGGAGGTTGGCGGGTCCGGCCCCAGTGGTGCGAATGCCCGGGGCCGTCCCCAGCGAAGGGGCGAGCCAGAGTGCCAGCCCCGCGAGCACCACCCCGGCGATGCCTCCCAGCGCGAGCCCCAGGGCCAACCGCCGTCCCCGAGGCAACGGCGCCGCCAGGATGCGCGGTTCGGGACGCCGCCGGTAGAGCCAGAAGGGAAGGGAGATGGCGGGACCGCTGATCCAGGTGGTGGCGAAGCCGGCGAGGAGTACCGCGCCCACCACCCCCACCCGAAGCTGTGTGCCCCAGAGCTGGGGGCGATCCGACAGGAAGAGGGTGAGGAGGGCGGCGAGGGTGAGGGCCACGAGCACGCTCCCCGGTACCGGGTCCTCCCAACGACCGAGCATCCTCCGCACGGCGCGAACGCCCTCCCGCAGCGCCCACAGGCAGATTCCCACCGCGCCACCCCAGGCCAGCCCCACCCCGAGCCATGCCAGCAGCCGTCCGCTGAAGGCGGCGGCCGAGGTCTGGGCGATGAGCGACGCCACGACCCATCCCACCCCCAGGGCCGGTAGCACGTAGAGGCCCGCCATCCCCACGCTCCGGAGCCCCGCCGCCGCGGTCGTATCCCGCCCCCGGCCGAGCCAACCGAGGACCGACCCGTGCACGAAGCCGAACACCGCGCCTCCGAAGAAGAAGACGGTGCTGGTGGCCACGAGCCCGAAGGCGCTCTGTCGGCCCGTCAGCGTGAGGACCGCCAGGAGGACACCTCCCGCCAGGATGCCGGAGGCCAACGTCCAGGAAACCGCCACCCGGCCGGGGAACCCAAGATCGCGGGGGAGGCCGGTTCCCGTCGGGCCTCCAGAGCCTCCAGCCGTCGCCTCGCCGACGGGACTCATCGGGCACCTCCCGGCGACGCGGGGGGTCCATCGGGCCTCGTCGGCTGGTACCGGCTCGGCTCCTCGGGCCCGGGGTGGTGTGGGCCGCCCCGAGGGGGAGCGGCCAGAGCGCGAAGACGAACCCGGGCCTGCCGGGCGGCCTCGCGCTGCCCCAGCGCCTCGTGCGCCCAGGCCACGCCCAGCCAGGCGGCGCCGACGGTGGAGTCCACGGCCAGAGCGGCGCGGTAGGCGTCGAGCGCCGCCTGGTAGTCGCCGGCGCGGGCGGCCTCGTTGCCGTCCTCGAGGTGGGCGCGGACCTCCGGCGGAAGAGGTCGGGTGGGGTCGGGGGCCGGCGCATCGGAGACCCCGGAGGCGGTACCGGGTCGGTCCGCCTCGCCACCACAGCCGGCCGCGCCTCCGGCCACGCCCAGGGCCAGACTCAGGGCCAGGGTGAGACGGAGGCAGAAAAGGCCTGCGTTCATCGGTCGCCTCCACCGAAGGGATCCCCCAGATGGCACGCCCGGCACACCACCGGATTCCGCGCCTGGGCGGCACGGGCGTCGAAGTCGGGTCCGTGGGGACTGATCTGGAAGGAACCGAGCTCGGAGTGACACTGCAGGCAATCCCGCTGCTCGTGACAGCTCGCACAGCTCTCGAGCTGCTGGCGGGCGGGCTGGGCGTGTCGCAGGAGCCAGAGGGGCTCCGCGTCGTGGAAGCCCGACCCGAGTCGCCCGCGGCTCCCCAGTCCGGACTCCTCGTGGCAGCTCCGGCAGAAAGCCGCCTGGTCGTGACAGGTGGCGCACTCCAGCACCCCTTGAGCCGCTTCGGCGGCGTGGCCCAGGACGTAGCCGGGATGGTGGTAGACCGCGCCCCCCTCCGCCTGTCGCTCGTGACACGCCGCGCAGAAGGACTCGGGGCGATGGCAGGTGGCGCAGGCGTTCTCCTCCGTGGCCGCCGCCCCCCCGTGGCGCTCCCCGAAGAAGGGGCTCGCATGGGTGGGAGGGGCCTCGGCCACGAACTCCGCGCCGGGCGCCTCGCTCTCCCCGGCCGGGACGAGGGTCGTCACCGCCTCGGGCGACGGCGCCAGGTGACAGGCGCGGCACTGCTCCCGCGTGTGACAGGTGGCGCAGGCAGCTCCGGCCTCGTCCGGGGCGGATGCCCCGCCGGCAAGGAAGGTGGGCGTGGACGCCGACCCGGGGGTCTCTTCTGGGAGGGTGGTCAGGGCGGTGGCGTGGGCCCAGGCGAAGCGCGGGCGCTGGTGGCTCTCGGGGATGGGGTAGTCCGCCGCCAGCTCGGGGAAGGGGCGCGCCGGCGGTTCGGCGGGGAGCCGTCCGATCTCCGTCACCCGGACGGCGTTCACGTGGCAATCGGCGCACTGGTTCGCCACATGGCAGGTGGCGCAGCGGTTCTCCACCCGCGCCTCCGCCGCTGGCCCATGAACCTCCGCCAGGTAGGTCGGTGCCTCATGGTCCGACGGGACGGGAAGCTCCGCCAGTCGGAGGAAGCCGAGGCTCGAAGACGCCGCGGGGACGTGGCAGGTCGCACAGTCGCTCTCCACATAGTGACCGACCTCGCCCGCGAGATCCTCGTGGCAGGTGAGGCAGCCGTCGGCCTCCAGAACCGGGTCCGCCAGGACCGCCTGCTCCGGATCGCCGTGGCAGGCGGCGCAGCCCAGGGAGTCGTCGCCGGCCTCGGCGGTCCAGGTGGCGTGCTCCCCGTGGCCGAAGAGCACGTTCGTCTCCAGCGGCGACGGGCCCGGCCAATCCACCCGCTCCTCCGTCTCCCCGTCATGGCAGGACGCACAGCTCGCCGGGTCGGGATACAGGAGCTCCTCCTCCCCCGTCTCCGCGCCCAGGTGGCATCCGGTGCAGAGCGGAAAGAGGCCGTCGTGCTCGTCGTGCCCGAAGGGATCCGGGTCGCTCGGCGGGTCGGCCGCCAGATGCATGCCGCCGTCCGCCGCCGACGCGGGAGGCGCCAGGGAAGGCCCTGCGAGCCCGAACACCGCGACACCTACCAGCACCATCGCCGCGCACAGCTCCCGGGGGATCACGGCGTCCGCTCCGCCAGGCCCGGATCGTCGCCCAACGGAACCGACAGGCTCCAGAAGCCGCGAAGCTGCGTCCAGTCCGGCCGGAGGGCCGAGCCCCGTTCCGGCGAGCGCATGGCCGAGACGCCGGCGGAGAGACGCAGCGAGTAGGGGAGGTCGGTATTCACGGAGAGCCCGCCCCCCAGCACCGTGCCGTCGCCCACCCGGAACTCCTGGA